>CAURFZ010000002.1:0-100418 GCA_963524295.1 uncultured Candidatus Saccharibacteria bacterium
AGCGCAGCGTCTGGATTTGGCTGGAGGATGGTATGGTGATGGTGCGGGTGTACATACTAGTAATATCTTATCACCTATCGATGATAGTAAGGTTGAAAGATGACTGTATGAAGGCAAGACCACTCTTATACATTATTCATCTTGCCGTAGTAGACATATAATACCAGTTTTCCGCACCATGCTATTGATTTGGGTGCAAGGCTACCTTGAGGGCGTGTTTCTTACCAACACGTAAAATGTCACCGTTAGTCAGTGGTGTATCTTCGCTGGAAATTTTGGAGTCATTGATCTTCACGGCATGTTGCTTGATGAGCCGTCTGGCCTCGCCGCGACTTTTAACTATATCTAAACGAGCTATCAAGTCAACTATTGACTCATTAGAACTAATTTTAACAATACGAATATTTTGAGCTAAATTCTTATGGCTAACTTCAGATACCCATCGCTTTTCGGCATCAAAAGCAGCCTCACTGCCGTGATACATAGACACCACTTCTCGAGCAAGTTCTTTTTTGATATCGCGTGGGTTTTCTCCGTCGTTGAGTCGATTTTTAATTACAGCAATCTCACTCATAGGCAGGCGCGTACAATCTACAAAACACTGGTAGATACCTGCATCCGCCAGCTGCATGATTTTAAAGAACATATCTTTGGCATTCAGATCGAGACCCACACCCGTGCCAAGGCTTTTGCTCATTAATTTTTCGCCGGTTTCTGGATTTTCGAGCAGTGTGGTTGTCATGACAAACTTTTCTTTTTGCTTGTAGCGCTTGAGCAATGTACGGCCAGCCAGCATATTGAATGTTTGGTCGGTGCCACCAATCTCTACATCAACATCCATTGCCACAGAATCGTAACCCTGCATCAGCGGATAGAAAAACTCGTGGACGAAGAGTGGCTTCTCGGCAGCGACTCGCTTTTTGAATGCATCGCGCTCTAGCATCTGCTGCACGGTAAAGTTGGAGGCAAGCTCCACGGAATCTTCAAATGTTAGCTTGGAGAGCCACTCCGAATTAAACTGGAATTCTATCGGGTTGTCGATATCGTTAAAGTCTAGAATCTTGCCTATTTGCGCCTTAAATGTCTGCAGGTTCTCCAGCACTTGTTCACGTGTTAGTTGCACACGCATCGAAGTTTTATCGCTCGGATCACCGATCATGGCGGTAAAGTCGCCAATTAGCACAATAATCCGGTGGCCAAGAGCGTGGAACCGTTCGAGTATCAGATAATTTGTTGAGTGCCCAAGATGAACATAGTTCGCAGTTGGGTCAATACCAAGATAGAATGTGAGGCGGCGGCCACTTTGTAGCTCCTTTTTGAGACTATCTTTGCTCGGAAGAATTTCGGCAACTGAGCGAGATAGCGCTTCATCGATCAAGTGTTCGTCGGTAATAACGTGGTGCGCTTGAGTATTCATGTATAGTATTTTACTACATACGAGAAGAGATAAAAACTAACACGTCTGAGCTCACTTGTCGTGTGCCGCTGGAGTCCTATGATGTACAGTGTATCACAATGTGAAAGGGAACTGCGAGTGTGAAATATCTTGTTTATACATAGATGTATGACACCGCTTATACTACTTATGCTACAGTTGATGGTAGTGCTAGATCTGAAGATACACTACAATAATACTATGAATCAAGAATGGAACATTATAAGTCAAAAGAAGTTAGTCGACTCACCGTGGTACAAGCTCAATATTGAAACCGTCAGGCTCCCGTCAGGCAAAGTCCTCGATGATTATTACGTGCGAGAGGGTATGAACGCCGTTTTGATCGTTCCACGCACTCATGAAGGCAAATTTTTACTGGTGCGTCAGTATAAACACGGAGCGCAGCAAAGTGTTATAGAATTTCCTGCGGGTAAGATCGATGCGGGTGAATCTGCTTTAATTGCTGCAAAAAGGGAATTATATGAAGAGACTGGAGGCACCTCCAGTCTTTTTGTAGAGGGACCTACATTTTTTGAGGACCCTACGAATAGCCGTGTCAAGATAGCGATCGTCTTTGCTGATAATGTCACTATAAAGCATAGGCAACATCTTGACGATAATGAGGATATTGAAGTAATACAGCTAACAACTGACGAGCTACGAACTATGCTCATGAACAATGAGCTATCTGTGGCAGCATCCGTAGCAGCAGGTTGGATAGCGCTAGAGAGGAGATGGTAACATGAAGAGACATAAGTCCGGGACAGTAAACCAGGTATTGAAAAAAGCAAACTGATGATTGAGGTGATTGATAAGGAATGAGGAGTAGGATGGAGACTGTTTATCGATGTGGTATCTAGACAGATATAGTATAATAAAAGGGAAATCAGAAGTTCTATATTCGTGCTAGAATAGTCACTGAGTAGAAAGTAGGGGGGTGAGGGTAGAAAATATGCGCAAGAAGAAACTAAGTGACAACGGCACGCTAAGCCTTCCCACTATCATCTTCCGTGGTATCCTCTATGTCATCATTATTCCAACAGCTGTTATGTTTCTCCTTGTTGGTGGATTCTATATTAAGTTAGATATCGAGGCTGGCCAAGCTCAAGCAGCAATGAAAACATATCTACATAGTAAATATGGTGAAGAATTTATCGTCGAACGACCAGAAAAGAATGGAAGTGGGCTTGGTGTAGAAGGGTGGTTTGAAGCAACAGCCTACCCGAAGAATCATACAGACATCCGCTTCATTGTTATGCTGTCATCCTCAGGGAAGCATGATGGCTATGCTGGTGCTGTATGGTCAAAAGAAGAGACTGATCGACTCAAACCTATTATTCAGCGTATCTTTAGCAAAGATGTAGCGTATAGTGTAACCATCCAATCATCTATGACGCTACAAACGAAAGATATACAAGTTTACGGTGCAATACCACGTTTTACACAAGCGGCAGCACAATATAAGCAGCAAATTCCATATAATATCACTATTCAAAAAACACACCGAACACGAGAATATCAGGAAAAAATGCACATCGTCGATAATCTTAAAGAGCTTGCAAAGGATCTGCCAGATACCGTTGACACTACTATTCACTACCAAGCGCAAACATCTGGAGGTAAGAAGTTTGATTTGGATATAACAATCACGGCATTAAAATCCACACCACAAGAAACATTAATTACGATGTTCCAAGAAAAGGAGAGTCTGTAAATATGAGCATAACAATAGAGCAATATCTTGCACTAAGTGCACTTGCCTATAAATACAACCTTCAAAAGAATAACTAGAGAGTTCTATAATTATACTATTAATAGTCGCGTAGCCAAAAATAGGGATCCCGAGAACAGAGAATATGCACAATAAAAAACCAAACGATAACAGCAAACTAAGCTTTCGTACCATCCTCTTCCGTGGTGTTCTCTATGTGATTATCATTCCAACAGTTATCATGTTGGTAATATTTGGTATATTTTACACAAAATCTACCATTGATGATCATATTGCTCAATCACATATGCAGTCATACCTCAAACGTAAGTATGGTCAAGAATTTATAGTAGAGAATTATCGAATCGAGGGAGCTGGCCTTGGAGTAGATGGTGTTGCTAAGGCTGAGGCATATGCTAAAAGTGACCACACGATTCGATTTATGGTGAAGGGTTTTCCGGGGGACAGTCCATACAGCAATAACTATTGGGATGGATACCCCGATATGACATGGGCAAAACACCTCAAAAAGGATATTGGTCCTATGATAAAAAACGTATTTGGTGCCGACACATCACTCGCATCGATAGAAGTCTACAGTATACCTGCAGTGAACCAAAGGATAGGAAAAGAAATACCATTGTATCGTGATGCCTTCCAGCGATTTGGTAAAGATATACATGTCGCTGTACGTATAAAGAGTAGGGTTGTCCATAATGATGTAGCCGCACAGATATACCAGATAATCGTCAAGCTGCGAGAGTTCGGTGTGTCGCTATCTATTAATTATGAGAATCCCACGGTATATGTTGCATTAGTCGAAGAAACAAGTATACGCGGTATACACTCGCCGCAGGATGTGGGGAAATATATCGAAATGAAGGAGAAAAAGCTATGAAAAGAGAATAATGCTTGGCATTAAGCGCATTATCTTAAATAGTACATCCCTAAGTAGTCTTGCCTCTAGTAGTGCGAAGCTATCTATTGAGGTGCTCATAAAACAGGGAAAAATTGACAATTATCGCCACAGCGATGGATCTATTTCTCTCGAATGCAAACCTCTCTCCTCTCTCATACCTTGACAACTCATCAACGCTACAACTTGCAGAATAAGAAGAATAACTCAATAGTTCTGCATTTGTGCTATAATAGTCGCGTAGCCAAAAATAGGGATCCCGAGAACAGAGAATATGCACAATAAAAAACCAAACGATAACAGCAAACTAAGCTTCCGTACCATTCTTCTCCGTGGTGTTCTCTATGTCATCATTATTCCAACAGCTGTTATGTTTCTCCTTGTTGGTGGATTCTATCTCAAGGCCGATATTGAGGCGAATCGAGCTCAAGCAACAATGAAAACTTATTTACAAAACAAATATAATGAGGAATTCATCGTTGAGAAACCAGAGCGGAAGAGCAGTGGCCTCGGCGTAGAGGGAGTACTAGCTGCCAATGCTTACCCTATACGAGATCCTCATATACGATTTTCTGTAAACACCTCATCGAATGGCAATCAAGATAACTATCCAGGTGTAATATGGTCTCGCTCTCAGAATGATAAGTTAATAAAGGATCATATCATAAATAACTCGTGGGCGCAGACCGACATCACTGTCAGTCTTGCAGACAATACAGCACAGTCGCTGAGCGGTACACCTAAAACATACGAAGAAGCGACAGCGTCTTATGGAAAAGATATTCACTACATAATAAGCGTTAATCGTAATACAAATCAATTGGCTGTCGATAACCGGGATCGGTACTATCTCATAAGCCTTATTAGATATATCAATCAGCAAAAAGTTGGCTACCGTATCATACATTACGGCATACATGATACGAAGATGGACGCAGACATAGTGTGTAATATACAGGTAGAAGGTACGCGTCTATTAGATGAAAAACAAGCCAATGAATGCTTTAGAAAATAAGGGGTGGGGACAGAAAACATGCACAAGAAAGAACCAAACGAGAATAATAGGCTAAGCTTCCGCACCATTCTTTTTCGTGGTATCCTCCGCGTTATCATTATTCCGACATGCGTCATGCTTCTATTAATTGGTACATTGATCGGTATATTTCATATCAAGTATCTTGTAGAGGCTCATCAAGCTCAGACTGAAATGCACGCCTACCTAGAGAAAAAATATCACCAGCACTTTATTATCAAGAACTATCGAATTGAAGGAGGTGGATTTGCAAGAAGGGGTGGCAAAGTTGCAGATGCACATAGAGAGGGTAGCTCTTATACCTTTCGTGTTTTAGAGAAAGATCACCGGCTCTACCGTGATAACTACCTCTCAGCACTTTACAATGAGCAGGAAGAAAAAGATCTTACTAAGATGGTTAAAAAGTTGTCTATACCTGCAGTAAAATATATGCCAGATATTACAATTGCTCCTGACGTAGCTGATGAGATACAGGGCACGCCAGCTTTTGTTGAGATGTTGCGGAAGTATGGGGATCATATTATATATGAAGTATCTATTGTTTTAGTAGGGGATCAGGTAAAAGAAGAAGATGTCCAAAACGTAAGAAAACCTATGGAGTATGCCCAATCAAAAAACCCGAAAAGTTATGCTGTGAGATATGTTGTAAATAGCAGAACTGAAGATGCGCGATATATTTGTCAGGAGTATGGAGGTATAAGCGAGAAAATGGCGCAAGAAACTTCCAAGGATTGCTTTAAAAAGAGTAAAGGGAAGATATAGTCAATAAATCTTTAAAAGAAATCATGAAGAAAGTACCTAGAAACAACCGCCTTGATTGTAAACCCCTCTCCTCCCTCGCATCCTGGCACCTCATCAACACTACAACCACTTCATCTGGTATGTCGGCTATTGCTGTGCAAGATCCAGCCACCAAGGACATTGTCTTTGCCTACCGCGGGACAGATATTGATAAAATATCTGGGAAGCAATGAAAGATATTGAGTCGGATTTTGCGATTGCACCGAGTGGGAATGTTTTGTGTAGGATGGGCTGAACCAATTCCACGATGCCTACACCTTCTACACCGAGACGATCAAGAAAGTTGGTGGCGGTGCTCATGTAGGTACCAAGAGCTTCACTGGCCATTCACTCGGTGGTAGGCTAGATGGTTTGGTTGACTTTGTCAATATTAGTGCTTAGGTAGCATACTAGCTTTTATAACTTCCTAGAGGAAGAATAAGACAGCGAGAAGTAATAAGTGAGCTGATAGTTCTGCAGGGGTCTCTTTAAGCTAGCTTTCATCTCTCTCCTGCACAATACCACACATGAAAACAGCAACCATGACTCAATCAGCCGCAGTGGTAGAGACACCCGCTGCGCCGGTGCTGCGTGCGCTTAATCCGCGGACGCTTAGTATCGATATTGTGCTGCCAGTGCTTAATGAGGCGCATGTTATTGCGCGCTTGGTGAGCACATTGCACGCGTATTTATCACAGCATGTGCCGCATCGCTGGCGCATCATTATTGCCGACAATGGCAGCACGGACGGCACAGCGGAGGCAGCGCGCCAATTGGCGGTACGCTACCCCGAGGTGCAGCTCATTCAGCTTACCGAGAAAGGCCATGGCCGAGCTCTCAAGCAAGCTTGGCTACAGAGCTCGGCCGATATTCTGGCCTATATGGATATCGACCTCTCTACCAATTTAGACAGCTTCGTCCCAATGATCACCCCACTGATTATGGGTGAGGCAGCTGTGGTGACGGGCTCGCGCCTGATGAAGCAGTCGCGCACAACCCGCGGCTTCAAGCGCGACACTATCTCGCGCTGTTACAACTGGATTATTCGCCGGACGATGAAGACAAAATTCGTTGATGCTCAGTGCGGTTTCAAGGCGATTCGGCGCGATGTGGCACGCAAGATTCTGCCTCGCATCAAGGATACTGGCTGGTTTTTTGATACCGAGCTGCTCGTCAAGGCAGAGTACGCTGGCTATACCATCCACGAGGAGCCAGTCTTTGGGTCTGGCTCTTTATTATTTCTTCAACTAACGCAAAGCCTACTTGTGGCGCATTGCCAGGCCAGCGCGGAGCGTCTCATGATAAAACGGTAGCAGCGGCAGAGCATCGATCTCGGTGAGTGGATACCACGCTGCTGCGCTATTTTCGGCATTAAGCCGAGGCGTTATGCGCTGTGCACATTCAACGAGTACCGGATACACATACCACTGGCGGCTATGCGCTGCATCGATCTGCATCAGGGGCTGCTGTGCCACCATGATAGTCGTGTCTCGCGGGTCAATGCCTAGTTCCTCGGCCAGTTCTTGCCCGGCCAGTACCGTAATGCTCGTATCGGTTCGGTCAATGAAGCCGGAGACGCCATTGAGCATACGCGGCTGCTCAACTTCTTGCTGGCTACGCCGCACCAGTAAAATCTCATCACCGTAGCATATCACGCAATTGAAAACAAAACAGATGGGTTGGCCAGTGTAGTCGATCCTTCCATCGGGCAGGCGCGGATAATCTTTGGTTTGGTAGGCAATCATCGCAAGCGGATTCATGTGATTAGTATATCATAAGAGGAATGAACAGAGGTAGAAAACACAGTATGCAAGCTATAATATACCGTTATGTTTCACCTCTAATTCTCTAGGTGTAGCGTAATGGAGCAAAAAATCAAATTTTTAAGACTGCCCTAAGCCACGTCGTGCATACTACAGATACAACCATAAACAAGGAGTATACGACAATGGCACAGCAACCAACTCTCACCACAGACGAAGCGCTTGTTTTGCAGCAGATCAACGAGCATGGCGAAGATGATGTGATCGGCCTAGAGCAGAGTCTGCGCATGAGCTGCGCACGCCGCTGACCGCGCTACGCACCGCGAACGAAGTAGCGCTGCGCAATCCTAAGCTTACCCTCGCTGAGGCCCGCGCCGTGATAGAAGCGAATGTGACCGATGCGACGCGGTTGCAAATGCTAGCCAATACAATGCTTGGCTTGCTTCGGCACGACCGCTCGGTGGTGCAGCTCCAGCCAGTTGCTTTACAAACTGTGGTGAGTGAAGCGATGAATTTAGTGGTGGCACCTGCCCAAGCGAAGTCGATTGCCATTGACGACACCACGGCGGCGTGATCGTGGCGGCAGCGCTCGGATTTCTTGGTGGTATGCAGGTCAATAGCCGCAGCACATCGAGCCAAAGTGGCCCTGGTGGCCATGGTATGATGGGTGGTCAAACCAGCCAGGGGAACATGTCGCCACCAGGCCAAGCAGGGCAGTCGACGGGCAGTGGTGCTCAGCCAGGCGCACCGTCAAATGGAGCAAATACCACCACGCAAACCCAGCAAGGTACCACCCAACAAACCACGCAAGATACGACCAAGAATAACTAACACAAACAAAACCACCTCTGATATGAGGTGGTTTTTTGGCTTACTGGAGTAAGGATTATTGTGGCAAGGAGACGCCTTTTTCTTTGAGGGCTGGCTCGATGACGAGCTTGCCAAAGGCATCGGCGTCGGCCCACACTTGGCGCGCATCTGAACTGCCTGAGGTGGTGAGCTTGCCGTCCTTGACGTATTGATTGGTCACATTCTTGCCATTGACAAGAATAGCTGGTGTGGCACTGGCGGCATTTTGGGCACCAGCCAGGGATTTATCGAAGGCGATCTTTTTCTTAATTCGGGCACCTGAACGGTCGGCCTCGGCGAGGTCGGTCTTGAAGCGGTTGACATCAAGGCCAAGCCCCTGTGCAGTGGTGACGAAGTAGTTGGTGCGTTCTGTGCCATCGAGTGACTGCCACGAATTTTGTTCGGAGTAGACTTTGTCGTGCATCTCCCAATATTTACCTTGGAAGCCAGCCGACTCAACTGCCGCCGCTGCCGCGAGTGCATTGGGGTGAATGGACGAGAGAGGGTTGTTGCGGAAAATGAGCTGCACGTGATCCTTGTATTTCTCAGTGACTGCCTTGAGTGCGGGCGAGGCCTGCGAACAGCCAGGGCACTGGAAGTCTCCATATTCGATGATTGTTACCTTGGGTGATTTGCTCCCGTGGGTATGGTCGGCGATGTCGCCATTTTGGCTACTGGCGCTTTGTACCTGCAATGGGTCGACGCCCGACAGATTGATCGACTCACCTTGGCGCGACAGCCACACGAGCCCACCTAAGATTGCGAGGCAGAGCACTGCAAAGATCAGCCATGATTTTTTTGTCATAAACGAAACATTCCTCCTTATTCTTGCATATTATATCGTGCCCGAGAGGCCGAATCAAGCTGACAGAGGTGCTGCGCGGGCCAAAGCATTGAGCCGATCAGGGGAGTGCGCTACAATGATGGCATGGAAATGCTCATGATCATCATCTTTGCTATCTTTGTGATTGCCCTCATCCTGGCTGGTAGTGCATGGCCTGATATACCGCCAGTGAGCCAATACGAGCTCGAGCGGCGTCGCCAGCAGAATAATCGCACAGCGATTCACCAGTTGCGGCGCATTGCTGTCTACGATGATCTCGTTTCGCTCCAGCGCTGTGTGGTGGCGCTATTGCTGGTGTTGATGGTGATGGCAAGCATTGGGGCATTTGACTTTGGTGGTGGTGTGCTGGTTGCGCTCGCGGTGGCACTGCTCCATGGTGGTGTGGGGCGGATTAGCTGGGTGCATGCGATTGCTCAGCGCCTCTATAATGCAGTTGAGCCGAGCTTCGTTAGCTTTGCCGGGCGGTTCCCGCGAGTGGTGCGCATTGTCCGTTCGTTTGTGCCGCCAGTAGAGACGAATCTTCGCCTGGGGTCGCGGGCTGAGCTTGAGCACTTGGTGCGCCATGCCCGGTCATCAGTCTTGCCACCAGTCGAGCGCGAGCAAGCGCTGGGGAGCTTAACTTTTGCGCGTAAGACGGTTGAGACAGTCATGGTGCCGCGCAATGCTATCAAAACAGTCGAGCAAGACGCCATGGTGGGGCCGCTGTTGCTCGATGAATTGCACCGCACCGGGCATAGCCGCTTCCCAGTGGTGGATGGCGACATTGATCATATTATTGGCGTGCTACACACCCGCGACTTTATGTCGCTCAAGGAGGCAGTGTCGGCTCAGGTGCAAACGGTGATGGATCCAAATGTGTACTACATCGATGGGGCACAGTCGCTTGAGCAAGCCTTGGGTGCGTTTATTAAGACGCGCCAACAGGTCTTCATTGTCGTCAATACGTATCGTGAGACGGTAGGGATGGTGACGCTGGATGATTGTATCGAAGCCTTGCTTGGTCATGCTCCCACAGCGGATGATGACGAGGTATATAGCCAGCCAGTAGCATTGCCCGAACCCACGCAGCCGCGCCCCCTCCCCATGGGCGAGCAGAATGATGCCTGAAATTGTGGTATAATCTAACAGATATGACACAACGAATACTTGCCAACCAAACGCCGGATTACACCGGTCAAACCATCACTGTGGCCGGCTGGGTACATGCACGGCGCGACCATGGTGGCCTGATTTTTATCGACCTACGCGACCATACTGGCCTGGTGCAGCTGGTCGTCAGCCCTGAACAAACTGCGGCCTTTGCGCTGGCAGAGCATGCCCGCGACGAGTACGTCCTGCGAGCCCGTGGCGAGGTCCGCCAGCGTGGTGAGGGCCTGGCCAACCCTAATATTGCCAGCGGCAGCATCGAGCTAGCCGTCAGTGACTTAGAGGTGCTGAACAAAGCCGAGACGCTGCCCATCCAGCCCTTTAGCGAGACTAACCAAGCGAATGAAGACCTGCGCTTTGCCTACCGCTACCTGGACCTGCGCCGCCCCAAGCTGCAAACGATGCTGCGCCGCCGCGCCGATATGTACCGCCGCATGCGCCAGTATATGGACGAGCGCGATTTCATCGAAATCCAAACGCCGATTTTGGCTAATTCCAGCCCCGAGGGTGCGCGTGACTTCCTGATTCCCAGCCGCTTGCAAGAAGGCAAATTCTACGCTCTGCCACAAGCACCGCAGCAGTTCAAGCAGCTGCTGATGGTTGGTGGCGTGCCGCGCTACTACCAGCTGGCTGCTTGCTTCCGCGATGAAGACCCGCGCGCCGACCGCCTGTATGGTGAGTTTTACCAGCTGGATCTCGAGATGAGCTTTGTGGAGGATGGTGAGCAGGTCCGCCAGATGATGGAGCCACTGATGCAGCAGCTTGTGACGGACTTTGCTGGCAAAACGCTGCTCGACCTCAGCGACCTCCCAGCTGGCGATGGCCAGCCTATCCCGCGCATCCCGTACCAAACCGCCATGGAAACCTACGGTAGCGACAAGCCAGACCTGCGCTTTGGCATGGAGCTGGTTGAGCTAACGGACGTGTTTGCTGGGACGAACTTTGGCGTCTTCCAGAACGCGGCGTGTATTAAGGCAATCTGCGTCAAAAACGGCGCATCCCTGAGCCGCAAGCAGATCGATGGCTTTACTCACATCGCCAAAGCCGAGGGCGCAGGCGGCCTGGCCTACATTACCTACCAAGACGGTGCGGCCAAGAGTCCAATTGCTAAGTTCCTAACCGAAGAAGAGCTGGCCGCTATCCAAGCCAAAACAGGGGCTAAGGATGGCGATGCAGTCTTCTTTGGGGCTGATAGGCGCCCCGTGGTCAATGCTGTGCTAGGGCGGCTGCGTAGTGAGTTTGCCGAGCACTTTGGGCTGAAGGACCCGCAGGCGGTGGCGCTGGCCTGGATTATCGATTTCCCATTCTACGAGTGGGATGAGCACGCCCGTAAGCTCGACTTTGGCCACAATCCCTTTAGCATGCCAAAGGGTGGGCTCAGCACGCTACAAGCCGCCCAGACGGATGACGAGAAGCTAGCCATCCTGGCCGACCAGTTCGATATGGTGATGAACGGCTACGAAATCTGCAGCGGCGGTGTGCGCAACCACAACCCGGCCGTGCTGTACGAAGTATTCGGACTGCTGGGCTACAGCCGGCAGTATGTGGAAGAGAAGTTTGGCGCTATGCTGCGGGCCTTTACCTACGGTGCGCCGCCACACGCGGGCTGCGCCTTTGGCATTGACCGCATCCTGATGGAGCTAATCGGCGAACATAACGTCCGCGAAACCCTCGCCTTCCCCAAAAACGGCAGCGGTGTCGACGTTATGATGGACTCACCCGCGCAGGTAGAACCTGGGCAGCTGAAGGAGTTGGGGTTATAAACAAACGAGCGATGGCTCGCTATCGTTACGAATCTGGTGTAAATGAAACAAACGTGCACAAGGAGATAATGACCCCATGAGCTGGGATCTCACCGCAATCAAAACAAAACGTCATGTCCAGTCGGTTAGCGACCTGACGGAGGAAGACTGCGTGCCGCTCGAGCGTCAGCAGATGATTGCTGAGCTAGAAAAGGCTGCCAAAGTATGTGATGCGCATCTAGATACAAGCAACCCATCGTGGCTTATTATGCAGAAGAAAGAATGGCTGATTGAATGTAGCCTGAGCAAACATAGAGAACACCTCATCACGATGGGGCTCTTCGTCAGAGGTAGCAAGGAGCCAACGGAAGTGTTTGCTTATCTCATTCAGGAGCTTGGCATGCGGCTGGTAGAATGGAGCACTGGCGAGTTCCTGGATCTATCCAAGCAGAGCAGCTTCGGGCACTGGCAGGAGTGGAGTGATCGGGTGCTGCGAGACCTTGCAAAGTCACGAAAATCATAAGCGTATTGCGCGTGTAATAAGAATAAAATAGAGGCTAGCTAGTTACGATAGCTCTATTGTTTCTATCCGCTGATACTTCACTCCAACCTCAGCTGCCGCTGCTGTGCAAAGTGTATCAATCAATCCCTTGCCGGCGTCACTCAAGATGGCGTCATGAACAGGAAAGGCCAGGCGTGGCGCAATGGCCTGCAAGAAACTACGTACCTCGGAGAACTTGAGCCATGGTGCAGCTACAGGCAGGGCGAGGACGTCGATGGGGCGCTGAGGCAAAGCGAAGGAATCACCAGGGTAGTAGATGCGATCGTTGATCAGCGCGGCAAGGTTATGGAGGCGTGGAATGTCTGGGCTTACTACAGCGTGCTCACCACCAAAAAACTCAAGCGTGAATGGTCCGATCTGGTATGTATCACCAGGCACCGCGGCTATTGCATGGCGGACAGAGAGTGTGCCTTCTGGCAAAGATATCGTTGTACTATCTACAATGATATCATGAACACTTATAATCTCTGCTTCAGGAAATGCCTGCATAATACGCTTGATGAGCGCAGGGCTACAATGGTCGGGATGTGCATGGGTAATGAGGACTGCCGCTACCTGCTGCGGCATAGCAAAATCGTCGGTGTATACACCTGGGTCGACGACCAAGCTCTGGCCGTCAATTGTAATAGTAAAGCAAGAGTGGGCGAATTTCGTTAGTGTTGTCATACATCTAGTATAGCGGAGAAGGGGGTGAAGCGATACTATGGATTTGTTATCATACGTGCTTTGTCTCTACGTCCTGCCAGTCGTTGTTGTGCCGAAGCTCGGCGTTGTCGCCAGCGAAGACTGCTTTCGCTTCAGTATTGTCGCTCAGCGTCCAGAGGAACCAGGCAGTCATGTAGGCATCGCCATATTCCAGCACGTCTTTGTGACCAACGGTCTTGCGCCGCGCGATGACGCTTGGTTTATCTGTACTCAGGGCACGGAAGTTCTGCTGCAGGTCGCCCAGTGGGCTAATGGCAAGGCTGTCGCTTGGGCCGGTACCAGCCATCATGTAGGTGGCTGTCTTAAGCTTGCTGGTGTCGTAGTGCCAGTTGTTGTCGTTTGCGGTGCCATGGCCAACGGCGCTAGCAGTGTAGAGGGAGGTATAGCGGTTACTATTGCCGTATTTTGTCGCGGCATTGATAGCACCGGCTCCGCCTTGGGAATGCCCGGCGATGCCGATTTTGCTTGTATTGACGAAGCCTTTGATGGGGCTGCTCTCGGCGGCATTGAGCTCTAGCGCGGTGTCAAGCATGGTCGATGTCGTTGCACCAGTGCCTGTCCAGCCATCCTCATTACCAATGACGACAAAACCCCAGCTGGCTAAATGCTCGAAGATTGGCGCATAAGTAGACGCGTAGGTGGCGGTGCCATTGACCATTAGAACAAGCGGAAAAGTCTGGTTTGGAGTAGTGCGTTGCGGGGCATAGATATGATACTCTTTGATGGCTGTGCTATCGCTGCGATGAGTGTGGTGCGCGACGCGGTAGGGGCCTGGCTTAGTATAACGTTGCTCCAGTGTGCCACTGGGATTCAACTTCGAGGCGTAGCCCTTTGCTACACCATCATCGCCGGTGATGCTTTGGTTGAGGTAATTCATATAAAGCATAAGAATCACAAAACAGCCAAAGAGTATTGCTATGATGATACCCAGAATTTTCAGAAGCTTTTTCGCCATTGCTATATCCTCCTTTAGCTAATATTTAGTAGTGATAGTATTTACTATACACCGAGTGTATAGTAATGACAAGGGGAGAGTGGTTACTTTTTCGCTGTATATTTTGGTTTTGCGGATAGAGATAGCATGGCCAATATCCTTCCAGCTATGGTAATGGAGCGTCTCAGTATTGCACTCACAAGAGCCAACGGTATATACTGATGAGCATGTACGAACAAGAACTTCATACCGCGCAGCGGATTGCTCGCGAGGCGGGCGATATTATGCGCCGCTATTTTGATGGCGACCAACAGCGCCAGACCAAGGCGGATGGCACGCCAGTGACAATTGCCGATACAACAATCAACTCGCTAGTGATCCAGCGCCTCCACGAGACCTTCCCGGACGATGGCGTCATTGGCGAAGAGGAGAGCACGACGGGCTATGGCCTGGGGCGGAAGTGGCTGTGCGATCCGGTCGACGGCACGAAGGCCTTTACCTGGGGCGTGCCCACAGCAATGTTTTCGCTCGCACTGGTAGTTGATGGTGTGCCAACCGTCGGTGTTGGCTATGAACCAATGACAGATCGGCTCTACTGGGCAGTGCGTGGCCATGGTGCCTTTTGTAACGGTACGCGGCTGCAGGTGAATCACCAGACGCTCACAGAGGGGATCTTTGCGGCGTCGTGTAGCTATGCAAATATCCGCCGCCATAAATATTATGATAAGCTGATCGAACGCAAGGTGAGCACAGCAAGCATTAGTGGCGCAGTAGCCAAGAGTGTTCGCGTGGCTGAGGGGCGCTTCGTTGGGTATTATGCCGAGAAGGTGAATGCGTATGATATGGCAGCAGTGCACGTTATTGTTGAGGAGGCTGGCGGCAAGGTTACGAGTGTATCAGGCCGGCCGCTTGATTATACGCGGCCGTTTTGTGGCGCGCTTGTGTCTAATGGCGCTGTGCACGATGAGCTGATGGCAATAGTGCGCAGCGAGTGCTCATAAATATCGCACGCTACCAAATGGTATTTTGCGCTTCATCTGCGTAGCAATGCCGAGAGTATCGGCTGACTGGACGGTGTGTGGGCCGTAGAATTGGTTGATCTCGTCGATTGCGGCAGTGAGAGCGTGGCGAGCTGATGGGTCGTCGAAGAGTGCGAGCTGTGCGTCTGTCTCGCTTGTAAGAAGATAACACGACATGCCAATCTCATAGGCGGGCAGCGGCATCGATTGGGTGAGTCGCTTGACGATATGAAAGAGCGTGGTGCCATCACATAGTGGATGCTCGCGGCGCTCGTGGTTGTGCCAGCGGCCTGTTTGATAATTTTTGGCATAGAGGCGCACACCACGGGCGCGCACGTATTGCTGCCGGAGCGCAGCCGCGATGTCTTCGCAGAGGACGTGGAAGCGGCGCAAGACTTGATCGTAATTGAGGTTTGGCTGATCAAGGACGAACTGTCGCCCGACTGTCTTAAGCGGGCGCTCATCACTATCTACCTCCCAACCGCGCAGCCGCTTATACCAGTCGCGCCCTGGCTTGCCATGAAACACCATGTGCTCGAGCGTTGCTTCGTCTGCAGTCAGAAAATCCAGTGGTGTCTGGATACCAACCTGGTGGAGGCGCTTGCTGTAGCCAGTGGCAATACCAGTGAGGTCTTCGAGCGATAGCGTAGCGAGTACTGCGTGGAGATTATCTGCAGTGATGCAAGTCAGGCCGTCAGGCTTATTGATACCGGCAGCAATCTTAGCTAGCCAGCGGTTGGTGCCAATGCCAACATTGCAGCGCATGTAGTCGCCAACCTCGCTGCGGAGGCGCTGCTTGATCTCCTGGCCAATCGCCAGTGCGCCGCGTGCTCGGATGTCGGGCGGGCTTTGGCTGAGGTCGATTACCCCCTCATCAATGCTTTTCATGGTGGCACTGGGCGAGTAGTCGCTGAGGATGGTTGCAAGTCGGTGGTAGACATAGCGATACTTGGGTGGATCGCTTTCTAGCGGAACAATATCGGGACAAAGTAGCCGCGCTGCGGGTAAGCGCATACCGGTGTGTACGCCACGCGCTTTGGCTTCGTAGCTTGCGGTGACGATAGCCGCATGCTGGTTGCGCCGATTAACAATGACAACTGGCCGGTGGCGGAGCAACGGCCGAGATTGCTGCTCGATTGTGGCAAAGCAGCTATTAAGATCGATATGCATCATCAGTGGTGGGGCGGGATTGATATTGCTATGAGACATGATCGGCCTCGCGTGTGAGCCGCCATACCAGTGTAATACTGTCAAACTCGAGGCGGTAATCAGCCTGCTCATCTGTCACATCGAAGATGTGTACCGTGCGTGCACCGCGCTGATGCTCGAAGCCTAGGCCGATTCGCCGAATCGTCACTTCCTGGCCATTACCGCGCCGAAATTTGACTGGCTGGCATGGCTGGTATCCACGCCGAAAAATCGCTACCACCTCCACGACTTCATCAAGATACAGTTCGTCATCCATTGTTCTTAGTATAGCGCATGAGCCAGGCACGGTCGACGAGTGAAAACATAGTAACAGAGAGAGTGCGTATACTCAAGTGATGTATTGCTATGCTAGTACCCCATACCACTCTCGCTTTACAAGAAAACACCCTATGGAAGTGATATAAAAACCTAACCTTTTGCATAGGACTAAGGGAAGATGACGCAAGCTCTTACAACTGTATTGTCTCGCACAAGAGCATAGCGAAGACGAAGAAGGGGAAATTTTACAAAACGAACAGCGCCAGCTGTTCTTGGCTAAGTTGTCACGATAAGCTAATGCAACAGAGCGGCGTAGCTCAGAAAATTATTTCTGCTTCTTGCGGCTCTCGATGAACATCATAATAAGCCAGATAATGACGACGATTGCGGCGAGCGAGAGCAGCCCGTTGATAACCCATGCGGCTAACTTCAGCACGGCACCAAGCAGCCACGCGGCAATAATGACGATAGCGATTGTAAGAATAAGTCGAGATAGTTTCATCCTTCTAGTATACTATACCTATGGACACAGCACAATTCCAAGCTATGATATGGCACAAAGCCAAGCAGCTCTACCGCCCTATGCCGTGGCGTAGCCAGCCAACGCTGTACTATGTGCTGGTCAGTGAGCTGATGCTGCAGCAGACGCAGGTGGCGCGGGTGCTACCTAAGTTTGCTGAGTTTACTACCCGCTTCCCGACCATTGAGGCTCTGGCAGCAGCCCAGCTACCGGCGGTGCTGCAGGCCTGGCAAGGCTTGGGGTATAATCGCCGGGCCAAATATCTACACAGCGCGGCGCAGGCGCTTGCTGCTGGCGCACCTGCCACCACGCAGGCCGACCTGATGGCGCTGCCTGGCATTGGCGCTAACACAGCTGGGGCTATCATGAATTACGTGCATCAAACCCCAACCGCCTTTGTAGAGACCAACATCCGCACGGTGTATTTTAATCACTTTTTTGCTGGGCAAGAGCGCGTGGCGGATAGGGATGTGCTGGCGCTGGTGGAGCAGACGATGGATAAAGAGCAGCCCCGCCAGTGGTTCTGGGCGCTGATGGACTACGGCGCCGAGCTGAAGGCGGCGGGCAAGGGTCAGCTCGGCACCAGCCGGCACTACACGCGGCAGTCGCGCTTTGCTGGCAGCCTGCGCCAAATGCGGGGCGAGATTGTACGGCGCATGGCACAAGGGCAATCGCTCAGTAGCATCACCCAGGAATTACACGGCGACCCGCGTTTTGCTACTGCACTGGATGGACTACGGAAGGATGGGCTTGTATGAGTGAGTTAGCTCTCACGCGAGCAGAGGCCATTGCGCTATGTCACACGTGGGCGCGGATGCTTCGCCGAGAGTATACGATTGACACGCTGGTGCGTGACTATGGCGATGGGGTGCTTATGTCTGACCAGCTGGCCTATCCGCTTGAGATGCAGCCATGGATCACGCCAGAGGCCGAGCCGCTCCTCTGGGCGATTCGCGACCATGCGGTTGACGTCGATATTGACCACACCCGGCGAGCTGATTGGGAGAAGCTACTGGAGCTGATCGACCAGTTGCCAAAGAATGGTGCGGCAAAATGAGCAGAGATGCCAAGCTTTTTTCTAGAGTGTGATGAAACCAGCCATTATGATTTAATGACTATGCCATAAACAATGATGAACATTCACTAAATATATTCATATCCATAAAACTTAGCAAGTTATAGAAGAAAGATAAATAACAGAGGTAGAATCATTAGAATTGTTTGCAGCTCTTACAGTTGTACACCAAGCCATCCAGCGAGCACTGTTCCAGCGCCATAGGCCAGGGCAGCAGCAATAGCACCGAGAGCGAGAGTTTGCAGGGCAGCAACAATTGGATTCTCGCCACCAACTTTGCCCTTGATATAGCCAATTGCCACAAAGGTAAGCGCCGTCGCTCCCGAGCTGATATAAAACAGCAGAGGATGAGCCGCGCTCGAGCCGCGTGCCAGCACATGGGCAAGATAGGGGATAACAGGCACACTACCAACGACAACGAAGGCAGCAAAGGTCATGAAGCCGATGATTTTTGGTGAGGCGCGTTTGCTTGTACTCCGCGCTGACTCATCGTGCTCAGCACTGGCTGCGAGGTAGGCGCTAGCACCCATCGAGAAGCCATCGGCGATAAGGTTAGCTGCGCCCAGCACCAAGATAATTGCACTCGAGATACCCGCGCCAGCACTAGCTGCTACTACAGCAAAGGTTGTGACGGTACCATCGACTGCACCATAGACAAATTCAGAAATATAACGTTTGAGGACAGGTTTCATATTCATAACTTGGTTAGTATAGCATAGTAGGGTGCAAACGCAAAAAATTGTGCTGTGGGTAGGTGAATGCTTTGGTGTTACAGTCTCGCCCGTACTATAGATTCTTCGTGCTATAAAATTGGTGATTGCTGAAGGTAGCTCCCTTGGAATGAGTGCGAAAATCATCAGTGCAATTGAATGAATAGTTAAAAAATATATCCAGCGTAATAAATACACAGAAAAAGAATTTAGCAAGAGATGAGATAGGAAACCGCTAGGGTCCAGCTGCTCACTCGTTTGGTTGCTTAGGCTTGAGGAGAAGCTGATTGCGTTCGGCAGTGTGCGTCCGCGCCTCATCTAGCAGAGTGATGCCTTCTTGCGAGCTGAGGCTGATTGTTCGCACATACTCGCTCTTGGTCTTCTTGTCGTAGCCCGAGACAGCGACGATGCCAAGCTGCTCGTCGGCATAGATGACATTCTCTTCCTCGCCATCGTAGTCGATTTCATTAAACATACTCACATCGAGCAACGCCGTACCGCGGCCATTATCCCACGTAGCAAAGACGCCAATGCGGCGCTGTACTGCATCTGGATCGGTCGAGTCAAATGGCGTGTCTTTATCGATATACTCGATGATTGGCGCAAAGATCAGTGTATCGGCCTTGGGGAGGATCGTCTTGAGTGCGTGGTCATTTGGTAGCGAATAGGCCAGGGCAAAACGCTTAGTAAAGTCATACGAGAGTGGGTAGCGTCCATCGGTCGATGTGGTGCACTCGACCTGGAGGCGCGAATCAAGGAAGGTAAGCTCGGCGGGCGAGTAGATTGGTTTGTGTTCCTCTGTCGCGGTGACCTCATTCGTTATTTGGCTCACCTTTGTATCTGCGTCGGTGTAGACCATAGAATTACCCATAACAGTGACGGGAGAGGCGTATTCATTCACGGCGTCCGACTTATCGCGCTTGCTGAGGCCGCAGCCCATAGCAAGCAGCTGCTGGATGGTATCGACAGCACAATACTGCGTTATATTGCCCTCGGCATCGATAATGAGGCAGTCCATCACCATCTCGTGCCCCATGCCTTTGCCGAACTGCTTTTCCTTGCTGGGGTCGCTATTCTGTTCATCTTCTGAGAGTATATGCCCAATTTCGTGGCTGTATACGTTGCCACCAGTCTTGTTGCTCAGCACAAGCACCATCGGGCCGTTGCCACCCTTGGCTTTGTCTTCGTCGGTGCTCTGGAAGGCAAGGCCGAGTACATTATTCTCCACACCCGCTGTATTAACGGCCATCAGCATGAGTGAATGCTCACCATCCTGCACGTCTAGCTGCTCGCGGTATTCTTCAGCGATTTTTTTGATTTGGTCGTTGGAGTAATAGTATTCGGTCGTGCCATCTTCTTTGGTGCGGGTGCTATCTGGCGCAGTGTTGCAGACAAACTCGGTAATGTGGAACTCATACGCACCACGAGTTGTATGAGTGATGCGGCCAGTGTGGACGCGCACTTCTTCATATATTTCTTCGTTGGTCTTGCCAGGTTCGAAGCCAGCGGCGTTGAGCGCCACAACACCAAGCCGGACAACAACCGGCTGGAATGAATCTTTCTCGTGGTCTTGGTGCTGCTCTGTAGAAGGCTGAGGGGCGTCGCCGCTGGGGAGTAATGCACTAAACACTCCCAGGCCAGTCATCATCAATACCTTACGGCGTGGTAAACCTTCTGGTGTTTGGGTTGAGCCGTCTGGCGCAACTTCGGATTTTGAGCGAGTCATATTAACTATCTTATATCACGAAAGGGGTAACAATGTCAAATTATGTTGGCTTACGCTGTGTAGTTCTAGCTATCTGCAGCTTAAGATCCTTCTTTTGCAATATTAGCTCATTCTCTTATTTTGTTATTTTCTCTTTTGTAAGCATAAATAAAGCTGAGCTACAGAGATAAAAGTAGATTAATAGAAAAATAAAACTCGCTTGTTACTGAAGCGAGTTTATGTGCGCTGCCAGCGTGAGGCGCTATTGCTGCTCAGCTGGCGCTTGCGTTTGTTGCTGATTC
Source organism: uncultured Candidatus Saccharibacteria bacterium (assembly GCA_963524295.1). GTDB lineage: Bacteria > Patescibacteriota > Saccharimonadia > Saccharimonadales > Saccharimonadaceae > Saccharimonas. The sequence continues at coordinate 21,219 of CAURFZ010000002.1, forward strand.
TCGGTGTCGCTATTGGTGGAGAAGAGCTGGAGTGATTCGTCACTCAGGACATTTGGGTCAAAGGTACCATCGGCGATTTTGCTGCGGCGCTGCTGGTACATTTTTTTGAACTCGTCGAGCGATTGCTTCGTGATACTACCCTCAGTTTTGTACGTCTCGGGCTCGGCATCGCGAGCGGCTTGCTTGCGCACCTCCTGGAAGCCAGGCCGACTGAGATCAACCTGCGCTGCGCCACTGGTGTTGTACATATCCATGGCGATCCACACCATGACGCCTGCAATAGCGATCACCCCGCAGATCATCACCAAAAAACGGTGCTCGCGCATGGTGGTTAGCTGGTGCTCGAAGTCGATCTTATTGGGTTGGTTGGGCTGGCTGCTGGGCACTCGGTACCTCCTTCTTGGCTGGGAATTGCTTACTATAAAATACATCAAACTGCGAACCGTACTGGCTCAGTAGCTGGTTGAGCCGCAAGGCAACATCGGCCACTCGCTTGCGACGCTCACGCACTGGCTTGATGAGGTAGTAAAACTCGACGGGCTGATCGGTGCAATCAGTCCGTAGCAACTCGGACAGCTTCTCCTCATACTGGCGGTATTCGCTGCGGAAGGCGGCAAGCTGAGTATTGTATTCTACCGTTGTCTTGGCAAGCTCCACACCGTCGAGCCGGTTGAGGGCAATGCGGCTATTGAGCGGTGCCATCAGACGGGTGGCAATCACCTCATACTGCTGCCCTTGGTTGACCCGGACAAGCCCATCGTTGGCGTGGATGCGTCGCAGGGTAGACTTGACGCGGACGCAGTTTTGTTTTATTTGAGTGAGTTGATCATTGCTGAGCGGTGCAGCAGGCTCGGCATAGGCCGGAGAGCCAAGTGTAGCAGTAGCAACTATAACAACAGCAAGAAAAGTGCGCTTCATAGCTCCCCATTATGACGCATCAGAGGAGATTGGTCAAATAGTTTGCCTAGATTGAATTAAATTCTTGTGTCGCTCCGGTTGGCCACTATCTTACGCAGATTTTGCGTTAGCACCTTCAAGCTCAGCACAAAACCCGGGAGTTCTTTAAGGGTGGTGTGATGCCATCTGTATAATAACTACAATAACTGCAAGAACAAAAGCCATGAAAGGTATTGCAAGACCAATAGCAACGCCAATCTTGAGTCCTTGGTCGTCACCATCAACGAATTTGGCAGATGGTGCGTATGTCTGAATATTCCACCACCACCAGTTGTAGTGATTATTGAGAGCATCTTGAACGGTATGAGAATAATAAAGGATTCCCATACCAGGTGACACACCGGCGCTCAAGGCGTTGAGTAATCGCGTGTTCGCTCCGGCAAAGTTAAATTGGTTGCGTTGACCGTTGACCCAGACAATAATAAAGCTTGACTCAGTTCTTGCTTTGGTAATCTGCTGTGGGTCGATGTCAAAGATAACACCGATTGATTGACCCATCGAAGCATCTACATCAATAGCACGGATACGGTTGGTGCTCGTCCATTCGAGAACACAGGGTGTCTCATTGAAATAACCAGTGCTATACCAGACAAATGTTGCTGCAATGAGTGGTGTGCCATCAAAGACGCTGCTATAACTAGCCTCAATAGTAGGTTGCAATGATTGGGCAGTAGGTAACTGCATTGGCTGCATAATGGGCTGAGGGAGAGGGTTTGCTGCAACAGGAGTCCGGCCAATTGGTGGTGCGGGTTGCATAGCTGGTGTTGGTGGGTAGTATAAGGTGGTTTGCGGGTATACAGGTGTCGTGGGCTGCTGATTCATGGAAGTATTATACTATATAACTTGAGATCGGCAAGTACGAATATGTTTTGCGGTATATATTTTTGGTTGTAGACTTCCTATAGAAGTAACAATGCAGGAGCATGCCTGCATTTGCTGTATCTATTAGATGGTGTCTTTGGCGCTGTTGTTTATTAGAAAATACGTCAATCAGCTTGCTGGAGTCATCTGGTTTTATGATAATAATGCCATAATAAAGGCGATAAGTACTACTATGATTGGTATCACAAAAGCTATGATGAGGCCAATGTTGACGCCATTGTTGATAATCATCGCGTCGCGCTCGAAGCCGTCAATAATTTTAGCATAGGGTGCGTAGGATTGGATGGCAGCCCACCACCAGTCGTAGTCGTTGTCGAGTGCACGCTCGACATTGTGTCCATAGAGAACACCACCAATACCTGGCGATACTGCAGCGCCAAGGCCAGTCAGCAGCTGGGCATGTGCTCCAGCAAAGTCGAACTGGATGCGCTGGCCATTGACCCATATGATGATAAAGCTTGCCTCGACAGCTGCTTTGGTGATCTGCTGTGGATCGATATCGAGCACCACGCCGACCATTTGGTTTGTTTTGGAGTCGAAGTCGATGGCGCGGATACGATTGGCCGTCGTCCATTCGAGAATGCAGGGCACTTGGCTAAAGACGGTGCGGTTGTGATAGTGCGAGACGGGCGTTGCCATGACCAGTGGTGTACCGTCGAAAACACTGCTGTAGTTGGCGTCCATCACTGCTGGTGCAGACTGTGGCGCTGGCTGGACAACAAGGGGTGCGGGCTGCTGAACGGGTAATTGCTCGGCTGGTTGCGCAGGGTTACTTGGGGGCGTTGGAGTTGCCGGTTGTGGTATCTGAGCTGGTGCAGGCTCGGGCTGTTGGGCTGGCCATGCCGGTGGCTGTTGTGGCTGTGCCTGCACTGGCTGCTGTGGATAATATGGAGCTGGCGGCACAGGCTGAGCCTGAGGTGGAGCTGCCGGCTGTGATTGATAAGGATAAGAAGGAAATTGCTGATTCATGAGTGTATTATACTATACTGGTAAATACGCGATGTGTCTTAACAGAGGTCATATACCTTGAGATCAGGGCTTCATTAAAGCATAATAGCTCAGCGATTATCCGCTATGCAGAATGAATTTTGGTTGTGGCGCGAGCAATGCATACGCAATAGAAGTTACTTGTGCTTACCTGGCGAGGCTGCACCGAGCTCAATGTGCTCCTTCTCAAACTCGCGCAGGATCCGCCGCCGCATCTCGGCCGTGAGGGCCCACTGGTCGGATGGTTGAGTTTTGCCAGAGACGACGAGGCTAATCGACGATGCATTGAAGTCGCCAAGGATATCGAAGTGTGGCGGCTCGATCACTTTGCGCTGCCATTTTTCCTCGCCAGAAATTTCCTCGCCAATCCGATTGATGATATTGCTGGCAGTACTAATGTTGGTATCAGGCGCAACGGTAATGGTGAAGTATACTTTGCTATAGCCCATCGTCTTGTTGATGACATGCTGCACCACGCCGTTAGGGAAGAAGTGGACATTGCCCTCGACATCGCGGATCACCGTGGAGCGTACACCAATTCGCTCGACCGTCCCGCCAAAGCCATCGATCTCGATAATATCTCCTACCCGATACTGGTTTTCGCTAATAATAAATACTCCGGAGAGAAAATCCTTAACGAGTGACTGCGCGCCAAACCCGAAGGCGACACCAATAATCCCTGCGCTCGCAAACAGTGGCGCAAGAGCTGCACTATTGAAAAAATGAGTAAAGATAGCATAGCCCGCAATCACCACCACAATAATACGCCACACATTGGCGAAGAGCCCGCCCAGCGTCTTATGTCGCTTCTCGAGATCCTTCTTAGGCAGTGTGCGCTGATATGTGGTAACGAAGGCATGCCGTGTCAGCCACATCACCACGCGCGGCCCCAACCAATACAATGCAATTGCCACGACAATAATGATAATAATCTCTAGTGCGGTGAGCTCGGGTGAGGTAATTGGCTTCATAATATGGTAGTATAACAGATGTGAATGATGAATTAAACCAGCTTGTGCTTACCTTGCAGCGTGGTGGCGTGGCAGTACTCCGGACTGATACGCTGTATGGCATTGTTGCCCGGGCAGATGACGAAGCGGCAGTGGCGCGGGTATACCAGCTCAAGCAGCGCAATACCAATAAATCATCGATTATCCTCGTGGCTGATGCCAGCCAAATTTATGCCGATGTGCCCAACTTGCCGTCGCTTAATACCTCCTGGCCAACGAGTATCTTGCTCGACTCGCCCCATGCTCCGCGGTGGCTTCGCCGTGCCAATGATATGCTGGCCTATCGCCAGCCGCAGCTGCCGTGGCTTCAGGCGGTCTTGCGCCAGACTGGCCCGTTGATCGCTCCCAGTGCTAATCTCGAAGGTCGGCCGCCCGCCCGCACTATTGCCGAAGCTCGTACCTATTTTGGTGATGGTATCGATTGCTATTATGATGGCGGCACTGTGCCGACTGATACACCGCCATCACGCTTGGTGCGGGTGCTATCTGATGGGGTGGTGGAACGACTCAGGTAGGGCATAATAACCTGAGAAAGATTTAGAAGCTCACCCAGTGACGTAAGTATTACAACATTTTTTAGAGCGATTCTCACTTCTCGAGTGAAAAACATGCTAGACCAATAGTGAGTTCTCATACCTCACCCAAATAACGTGGAGTGTGGAGCCACCCGCGAAAGAGGCCATGTGATTCAGGTATAATAGACTCATGACATATCTTGACCCTCAGCAATTTATCATCACTCGCAAGCGCAAGAAATATCGCTTTGCTAAGTTCCATAACGCCACCAACTGCTACGAGTACGACGAATGGTGCCAGGCAACGCCAGAGGTGCGGCAGAGTGCGACGGTGCTCGAGGTTGGCGCTGGTACCGGGATGTTTAGTGTGGAGCTGGCGGCGCAGCACCCGGATGAGGTGTTTGTGGCACTGGACGTTAAGGGCGATCGCTTGCAAAAAGGAGCGTATGCGGCGCTCGAGCGTGGCATCACTAATGTGCTGTTTGTGCGAGCTCGGGCCGATCAGATTGGCGAGCTCTTTGCTGCTCACTCGCTCAAGCAGCTGTGGGTGACCTTTCCTGATCCATTCCCCAAGCGGCGCAGCGCTGGCCGGCGCCTTACTCACCCAACATTCTTGCGCCAGTACGAGCAGCTGCTACGGCCGGGTGGCTCGCTCTTGCTCAAGCATGACGACCGTGATTTCTTTTGCTGGAGCCTGGAGCAGCTCGTTGCCTGGCAGTGGTCGATTCGTGAACTATCTTTCGATCTCCACGAGTCGTCACTACCTGATGAATACAAGACGCTCACCGCCTACGAACAGCGCTGGATGAGTGAGGGGAAAGCGATTGGCTGTGTGCGAGCGACGACCGGTAATGGCCAGTAGTATCGCTCCGTGGCAAGATTACATACTCACCTGACTGAGCTCTAGCATGCCGTGTTGTTGGCTCGCTAGTGCGTTATTTTTGTAGCGTTGATCATAACTAATATCCGTGCTGCACCACTCGGGAGGGCAGAATGTTTCAGCACGTAGTGTCGCCTCGGTCTCGCGGCCACGAAACTCAACTTCAGCAGTGATGAGCTTCCCCTCAAGGTTGCCGTGGTAGATATCAAGCTCGATTGTATGCTCGTTACTATCAGGGTCGGTGTAGGGTACATAGTAGCGTGTTTTCTCGATGCGCTTGCCCTTGGTGAGTGGCCATAGCGAAGCAAAGGTTGCTTCATTAATAATGATATTTTGCTCATCTCGCACGACAGTACCACCCGATTTTACTGTGAGCTCAAAACGTTGCCCATCACCAAAACGCCGGACGCGTGTCTCCGATCCATCGCTGCTGTGCGCGAGATAGCCCTGACTGATGTCGATATGATCATATGAGTCAATATCTGCTGGTATCTTATCAAGATTGACTAAAAATTTACGCTCAACTTCTTTGAGCTGATTGGGACGCTCAGGGACGTGAGAACTCATCATGTCGGAAGATTTTTCTTGTGCATAGCATGTCTCAAAATGATAAGCGAGGTTTGCATACAGCTCAGCAAGCTCAGGAAATTCTGTGCCAAATCGCTGAGTGAAGCTCTCGATGAGCTTGTCGTGTGCTGCTTGCAATTCAGCAAGATTTTTAATGCCATAGTCCTCTTCGACTACCCGCACCCCTTGCCCAACAATATCCATCGCTACTGGAAGAATCTTATCGACTGCTCGTACAAAGCGTGCTTCGGGTGTGTTTTGTGCTTCATAGCGCTCTAGCCCCTGACGCATAACGGGCGGAAGACGCTGTAATAATGTGTGGGCTGCTTGCTGCTCATTTTGTTGCTTAATGGAAAGTTGCATAGGGGTAAGGTCGAACGTTGCGACATCGCCAGTGGCAATCTCGAGCAGCTCGTGGACAGTTGCAAATTGCTGCACCGTATCATTATCCAACTGCGGATAGAGACAGGCGCGTAATTCTGGCGCAAGGGCGGCAAGCGACCAGCTATGCTCTGCGTCATTCTCGCGCTCGCCACCGGGTTGGCGTGGCACGCGCACTACATCGGCCAAATCACAGCTTATCTCCATACTCTGCAGTGCAATATGGCATAGTTGGCTTTGGATAGGTGATGGTGTAATATCTCGTTCGTGAAATAGGTGTGGTGAATAATTGTGTTCTAGCAGCGAGGTCGTTGATGTGTGATTATATTGGTTATTATTGTGGTGACTATTGTATGGCAGGTTATTCATATCACTACCATAGCGTGCTATAGTAAATATGGATAGATAGGATAGTTTGAGTCAAACATGTTTGAGCAAGATACGATTAACCACCACATCCAAAGGCGTATTCTCAGTGTGCTATGCTACCGCAAGATGGCTCGCTTTCGTGATCTGCGCCCGCCACGGGTGGATACCAATCTCTTTAGCTATCACCTCAAGGTGTTACTCCAGCACCAGCTTGTCCAAAAGGTGCCGGGTGGCTATAGCCTGGCACCACGTGGTTTGGCGTATGTCGATCGAGTTAGTACAGACACTATGCTGGTTCGGACCCAACCTAAAATCGTAACCATGCTAGTGGTGCAAAATAGTAATGGTGATGTCTTACTCCAACAGCGCACCAAGCAGCCCTACATCGACACCTGGACGCTCCCTTACGGCAAACTCCACATCGATGACAGATCTATCCAAGCGGCAGCTCAGCGCGAAGCGGCGGAGAAGCTTGGCACTATGGATCTCGCGCTGCAGCATGCGGGTGAGTGCTATATTCGTGTTTGGGCAGACAAGGCAATTCTCTCAACCACGCTTGCTCATGTGTTTTATGGGACGACTGATGATATCACTCCGCACGAACGGCTCATTTGGGCGCGCCCACACAAACTGACGCAGTACACGCTTGCACCAGCAGTGGAGCAGATTGTCGCGCGGGCATTCTTTCGCGATCCATACTTTTTTGAGGAGTTTGACGACGTTTTAGATCAATAACAAGGAGGATATATGAAGATCGACGACTACGCGCAGCAAGCAATCACTACCCTGAGCAGTGACTATGCCTACGGTGATGCCAATGCCCAACTAATGGGTATGGTACTAGGTCTGGGCGGTGAATCGGGTGAGGTGCTTGAGAAGTTCAAGAAGCTACTGCGTGACCAACAGGGCGCAATAACCGAGACAGATAAGCAGGCAATCATTAAGGAGTTGGGTGATATTTTGTGGTATGTAACGGCAGTGGCACACTTGCTTGGTTCGAGTCTTGAGGAGGTCGCTCAGCGCAACAACGCCAAGCTCGCCAGCCGCCAGCAGCGCGGCCAGCTGCGGGGTAGTGGGGATGACCGGTAGGTTGCGTATGGTTTGATGATGCTATAATCCATCACAGTTACCACACAGGAACTAACAGTAGGCGAATACTTGTCAATGATTCAGCTGCGACAGGTGTAGATAGCTTGAGGTAGGCACTTACCCCTCTTGCGCGAGCCGCTGTCGTACCCAGCCATCAATCGTGCCTGCGCCCATGCAGAGCACAAGCTTGCCCTCGGCACGGGCAGTTTGGATAGCGTGCCACAAGGTATCATCTAGCTCGGCATAGTAAACGCTGCTACGGTTTGTTAGTTGCTCGGTCAGTTGCTGCGGAGTGAGAATAGGCAAGGCTGGGTCTTCGCGACTGAGGTAGGTTGGCAGCCAGTAGATTTGCTCGGCGCGCTCCATACAGTCGGTGTATTGCTGGCGGATCTCATGCTGGCGGACATTTTGATGTGGCTGATATACCAGCACAACGTGGTCGGACAATTCTCGTGCCATTTGCAATGTCGCGGCGATTTCTACCGGGTGGTGGCCATAATCGCTATACAGCCCAGTCTCAAGCCGCTCAAAGCGTCGCTGCACTCCCGGAAAGGTATTGATAGCTGCTCGAATGTGCTCGGGTGAGCCAAGCCTGAGCTGCTTGCATGCCGTTGCCACGAGTGTTGCGTTTGCTCGGTTGTGCGCCCCTGCGAGTGTAAATTGCTGCACATCCTCATCTTCCAAGACACGCGCCCGCCGCCGTGGTGGCACAACGCCCGCATCGGCATCGCGCTGCCACATGATAGTATATTCGCTCTGCTCAAGGAAGCGGCTAAAGGCATCGGTGTAATCCTGCTTGGTAGGGTAGGTATCCGGGTGGTCGTAGTCAACGGAGGTCAGTAGCGTGAGATGAGGGTGGAATTGCAAAAAGTTGCGGTCAAACTCATCACACTCATACACAAAGTAGCGACTGCCTGGCACATAGTGGCCACTGGGACCAAAGCTTAGCGTGGTACCCACCGAGTAACTGACTGGCTCGCCCAGCTGACGCAGCGCCCACACCATCAGGCCAGTTGTTGTTGTCTTGCCGTGGGTACCCGCGATGGCAATGAGCTGGAGGTCTTTTTCGTTGATAAGATAAGTGAGGAGCTCATCACGCTTAGCGGTATAGATGCCAAGTCGGCGTGCCAAGACAAGCTCGGGGTGATCGGGCGGCAAGGCCGCCGTATAGATAAACCAATCGATGGGGGTTTGCTTGTGGCGATAGGCCAGGTATTCACCTGTTTGGTCTTGTGAGACGGAGATGCCACGCTGCTCGAGTTCTTGCGTTTCGAGCCCAACATGGCTATCCGAGCCAAGCACATGGTGCCCTGCATCGTGCGCCAACTCAGCCAATGGCCCTAGGCCCACGCCGCCGATTCCAGAGAAGTAGATATTCATACCTTCCATTGTACCGCCTCTGGCACAAAACCACCAGAGGTAGCTAAGGAGTGTGATCGCTCCACCTCGCGTTACTGGGTTCAATATTGAGGTTATGCTATACTAGAGCCAAAGCATAAGTGGGCATACGTAGGGTACATAGCATGGCAAACAAACAGCAAGTCAAGCGGTCGATGAAGCGACTCCGGCGCATCAAGATGTGGCATCTGGTGCTGCTACTTATGGTGCTGCTTGTGCTGTCTGCTACCTTTTTGCGACTCAATAATGTGGGGATGACCGAGCGGCGGCGGGCAGTTCTCTCGGCAGATAAGGCGGGCAATATGGAGCAGATCCGCCAGCGCATCGCCGACCTCCAGCAGTACTCCTCTGCCCATATGAATGCCGATACTGGCCCAATCTACCTACAAGAGCAGTACAATCGCGACGCCAAGGCTGCGCTCAACGCCTCGATGAGCACCACCAACCGCGCCGGCCAAACCGCCAACGCTAAGGCCGATGCAGTGTGTAAGCCACGCTTCCATAGCTGGTCGATCGACTATGTACGCTGCGTCTACGAAGAGCTGGGCAAGCTTAGTAGCACCAATGCTGGCCTCCAAACTGCCAAGATGCCCGACACCAGCCTCTACCACTACAACTTCAGCGCACCGCTATGGTCGCCCGATTTCGCTGGCTGGACAATTCTCCTTACTGGCGTGGTCATCTCAGCCATTCTTGGGCGTATTGTGGGGATGATTATTTTGCGGATTATGCTGCGCATTCAGTATCGAGCAGCAAAATAAATAGCCAAAAAATAAAAAACTACAACATAATTTACAACACGTACAACACGCAAGATAGCTTTGAGTGGGCGTTCGCTAGACGCTCCATAAAATTTATGTTTGACCCCTGTTTATCGTACAAAAATAGTACCAACATCTATCATACACAATAACCATAAGCAGAAAGCAAAATCGCGCGTCTATGGTCGCCATCTCTGTAAAAAATCGCTGCCAAAGTGTTGACATCCATTTTGTGAGCATGTAGGCTAGGTTTTGTAAGATCAAATAGGAGGAGCACTATGGCTTACAAATATACTAGTTCGAATGGTACTACATACTACTTGCATACGCAAAAAGATGCAGTATTGCGCGGTGGCGTAAAGCGGACGATTTACTATTTTTGCAAATCACCAAACAACGGCAAGGGTGAGCCGTGTGACATGCCTGAGGGCTACTACGTGAAGGAGCACTCGCGTAACAAATTCCCCTTTGCTGCCAAGAAAGACGCGGCAAAGCCCACCAAAAAGGCTGCTAAAGCAACCAAATAACCCGGACACTTGTATATAGAAAAAAAGACCTTTCTGTAACAGAAGGGTCTTTTTGTTGAACTTAGTGCAAGAAAGGCTACACAGCAAGTAGAGTATGAGATGAAGTAAGCCGCGAGCCTATACCGCGTGACGATAACTAAGTTTGTATGGAGAAGTACGCTCTCACACCACTCAGAGCACCAGAGAGCGGCGCTCAGCGTGAGCTGCGGTAATTTTCTCTCGTTTTGCGCCGTTCGCAACAAGAGAGGTATGAGAGGAGGTGTGAGCGCATAAGCTGCGTATTGGCAATTAGCTATATGACATGTTATGGATTGGTGCAGCGCTCCCCACATGCAGCGCCGGACGGACGCGCATTGGCGAACTACCACGAGTAGCTTTGCCGAGACGTTGGCGCACTTGGCCATGCAAGACTGTTCCTGAGACAGCGCTGCCATCAATCAATGCTTCACCGGCAAAGAGTGTACTCGTCCAGCGCTTGCGTTGTTCGCAGTCTGGTGCTTGGAGATTCTGCAAGACGAGCGCACACCATAGTTGTCGGATCATCAGTTGGCGCGTGTCGGAGCCGTTGATGGTGTATATATCTCTGGGCTGTGCGGTGATATCGTTGTAACTGCCCATTGCTAGGCCAGCATCAGAGATAATGGTGACAAAGAGTGTCCAAGGAGCTGCAAGGTCAGTATGGTCAGCGCCAAGAGGAAGACGCTCGTCGACGAAGTCTGGCTTGGTTATCTCAGGTTGGCTGCTGCGGATATGTCTGCTTTGAGATCGGCGCACATCAAACAAACGGGCGTGCGGCACGAGGAGTGGGCCATAGATAGCCTCCTCAGCGAAGGGGTAGCTTTGGAAGTGTCGTGACAGATCGCTAGATAGCGTTGCAACCGTATCCCAGACCGATGTGTCAAAAGCGCTCCGTAGATAATCTTCAGTTGGTACAGGAATACCAGCTTCAGCTAAGGCGCGAGCAATTGATGGGCACTGGGTCCAGCCACTGTTGGCGAGTTGAGTGAGCATGACTGAATGAGACATATTCCTCCTTTGCTGGCTAAATATTATGACGACGACATATCCACGACTGCCATACCTGGTACGAGGTTGCGCTTATCTTCAACAATTTCCACCCAGTTGCCGTCTGGGTCTTTGATGAAGCAGTAGCGAAGGCCAGTTCGTCCCATGACAATGTCAGTTGGCTCACTCCAGCTAAGGGCTGCTGCGTGAAACTCATCGAGATTATCAACACTGAGGCCAATGTGCTTGACGCCGACTGTTTCGAGGTCATTGCCAATTGCTGGCTGCGCTTGTGGTTGGTGTGTATTGTGGGCATAGGCAAAGAGCTCGAGGATTGCACCACTGGAATTCATCAGCTGATGAATACTCAACGTACCATCTGGTGCATGCCACACAACTGCCTCAGTGAAGCCAAGGCGCTTGTAGAATTGGATGCTCGCAGTAGCGCTGCGTACCGAGAGTGCGATATGATGGAGGACGGGCATGGTGACTATTTCTGCCTACTCTTTTGATTAAGCTGCACCTGAAGGTCAAATACTTGCTTGCCAAGCGAGTCGACTACACTGTGGTAGTTGTTTTGCAGTGCTACGGCCCAGCCGATAAGCGACAGGAGGCCGATGGTAAGCACCGCCAGCCATGCAATGATGATCTTGTCGGATAATTTTTTGCTCTTCATAGCCGTAGTATAGCAGAAGGTAACGATTATATGCAATGAAGTTTTGCAATAAGCAATAGTATGATGTTGCTAATACAATCGTAAAATTTCTAATGATTACTCCAACCAAGCTACTAGTGTATTACCTGCTGGGTCTTGAAAATAAAAGCACTTTTACTGTAGCCAACTTCGTAGCATCTCGGGCTGGAAGCTTGATATAGTCTACGCTTAGCTGCGTTACTCATAGTCCTATTAATACCGTTTGCGCGTACTAAAAAACACGCCACTATGGGCGTGCTACGACTAATCTTTGTAATGTTGTAATGGTGGGGGCGGCTGGACTTGAACCAGCGGCCAACAGGTTATGAGCCCGCTGCTCTGACCACTGAGCTACGCCCCCAGACCACTTGCCACATTATACCGTATTGTTGGCGTATATGCTACTAGTAGTCGAGCTTCTTAGGGTTTTTTGGTAGTTTTGGACGCACTACATATTCTCCAGCGGCGGCATCCTGGGGGCTGAAAAATCTTTCTCGTGCGCTTCGCTCTGGCCTATTGCTGTGCTGAGCGGCGGTTTGGGATGGGTGAGTGGTTTTAGCGGCATCACGTACTTTTCGGCGGTATGCAACGATTGCATAGAATTGCTCCGTCGCCTCAGTGCGGCACTTTTCATATTCTTGTGGCGACATGCCAAAAAGATGGTCGGCAATGGCGTGATCGAGCTCTCGCCAAGCATTGACGAGTTCGGGGGTGGAACGACGAGTGCGTTTGCGCTCAAGCGCATTAACAGAGCGTTGTCGGGCAAGGAGATCATCAAATGTAGGCCTCTTTGGCTGTGTTTCAGAGGTAGAGCCGCCTGTGGTATGAGTGTTGGGGTGTATTGCGGGTATAGGCTCGGTTTGTTCATGATCGGCAGAATAAGAAGTATCGCTATCACCAAATAGCTCGTCTTGTATTGCTAGTTGGGCTACCCGTACTGTTGCCTGTGTCGCAACACGAACCACTGTTTCTGGTGAGATTGAAGACTCTAGACTGCGTTGTCGAGCAGCCTCTTGAGAAGGTTGTTTGTATGTCATCTTGCATTGGTTATAGCACAGAGGTCGACACCTGGCAAGTCTATGAGCGTTTTTTGACCAAAATTGTGGTGCGCAGCGTATTTTTTGCTGGCCCGCAGCTTTTGCAGCAATTGCGCGGTCTACGGTATAATAGAAGCCTATGAAGTTTGTGCTCAGCGACACCACCAAGCGCCACATCATCTACAAGATCAAGCATGATTATCTCCAGCTCAATACCATTGTGCTGGCGCTTGCGCTCGTGATTGCGACATACCTTGCCTGGCAGTCGGTGGCACGTCTCCAGCAGAACTACACGCAGCAGCGCGAGCTAGAGACGAAACGGCGGCAGCTTGTCCTCACCGAGCTTGAGACGCAAACGCTGCAATACCAAAAGAATTTCCGCGAGAGTGACGAGTACAAAGAGCTTGCTGCTCGTGAGAAACTTGGCCTAGTGGCACCTGGCGAGAAGGTGATTGTGCTACCTAAGAATAGCTCTGAGGCGCACGATCCACCAACCGACAAGCCCGCTAACCCCGATACACAGAGTAGTAACTTTGAGCAGTGGGTGACCTTCCTCTTTGGTGGTGCAGCCGAGCAGGCTCAGCAAAAGGATAAATAACAAGCGGGGAGCGGAAATCTTGACATTCAGGTGGTAAATCCTTGACAATCGGCATTCATCACTGGTAGAATAAGAACCGTAACGCGGGGTGGAGCAGCCCGGTTAGCTCGGTTGGCTCATAACCAACAGGTCGCAGGTTCAAATCCTGCCCCCGCAACCAAGGTAAGGACCCTACCACATGGTAGGGTTTTTGCTTTGGTGTCTTGGGAAGGTGGAAAGAAGAATAAGTTTGGCGCTGGTCTCAGCACCCTATTAGCTCCGCTACCACTGATGGTTAGCAGTATGCCATGAGTGCTATGCGAGTTGGTGGAGTCTCACCTCAGGCATGAACCGGTGAGCGCTGTTCACCTGCCCTAGAATAGTGAGGGACACCGAGATAACAGGGATAAACAAGAAAACTAAAATAAGAAACAATTTGTTTGCATTTTGTTCGTATATATGCTAGGATCGAGGTAGGTCGATAATGACAACACAAAAAAGAGGGTAGATATGCGAAAAAAGACGAAAGAAACCATACTCGCCACCTGGAATCGGTCGCGTAGTATGGCAGAGCTGCGGGCATTCATTGCCGCGCGCCACAGCAAATTAGCAAAGGTAGAGCTCTAAAAAGACCAAAAAGCACCTTGGGCGATGTACCTGAGGTGCTTTTGATTATAGAGGATGATGCACGTGATGAGTGATTGAGCACTCCGCACTCCATTGCACTCTATCCTCGTTATGTCTTTTTTGTCTCGACCCCAAGATTGAATATTTCTTTATGGTATTTACTTATACACTGGAGCTAGGTAGTGATCATAAGCAAAAAACGGCGCACTCATCGTACGCCGCCTATCATATCTGGTAGCACCGACTGGGATCGAACCAGTGACCTCAGGCTTATGAGTCCTGCGCTCTAACCGGCTGAGCTACGGTGCCAAACATGACGCATTATAGCAGAGAATTGGTAAGAAGGCTAGGGCTCAGGCGAGTGTTTTGGCGTTCTTTTTTGCCCAGGCCAGTGGTATAATAGAGAAAACGCCCAATCAGGAGTTAAGGAGAACCACCACATGATACGACGACCACGCTACGATTATGATTTGTTGGTGCTGGGTAGTGGTGCAGCTGGCAGTACTGCAGCGTTGGTGGCGGCCCGGGCAGATAAGAAGGTGGGGTTGATTGAGGCAGACACCTTTGGTGGCGGTGCGCCTAATTGGGGTGATATCCCTGTCAAGACGCTGCTGGGTGTAGCACAGCTCTATAATCGCATCCAACAGGGCCACCAGTTTGGGCTCGATACATCGCGAGTGGATTTTGACTACCCAGCCATCCAGCATTGGAAAAATACAGTGGTAGAGCGGACTGGTGCGGGCGATAACGAGCACTATTATAACCAACAAGGGATTGACACATTTTACGGCAAAGGCGTCTTACGTGACCAGCACACTGTCACGATTGGCGACCATGAAGTAACGGCGGGGCATATCTTGATCGCAACAGGGGCCCACGTGACCCAGCCAGCAATTGCGGGCATTGAGACAATCGACTGGCTCACACCGCGCACCGCCCTCAAGCTGAGCCGCCCGCCTCGCAGCCTGTTGATCATTGGTGCGACGACGGTGGCGATTGAGCTCGCGCATTTCTTTGCGACCTTTGGTAGCACGGTATCGGTGGCAGAGCAGTCATCACGCATTTTGCCAACCGAGGACGAAGAGGTTAGTGAGGCAGTGAGCAGCCTCCTGCAGCGCGACCAACCACTGTCGGTCTTGACGCAAACGACGATTCGCTCCCTCATGCGTGGCCCAAGTGGTAATGTGATCGTCCAATATATCCGTGGTGGTATTGAGCGGACGATGGAGGTAGAGCGTGTCTTGGTGGCGACCAAGCCAGAGCCGACCATTGATATTGGGCTAGATAATGCTGAGGTGGCGTATTCGCCCGATGATGGTATTGAAGTGAACCAATTCTTCCAGACCAATGTGCGGCATATCTATGCGGCGGGCCATGTGCTAGGCAATGATGTACCAACCCACACCGTCTTGAGCGAGGGGCGGCTGACGGCGCACAACATCCTGCACCCCAAATCGCAAATGACGCTCGACTACGAGTTAGTGCCGCGTGCTACCTTCATCTACCCAGAGGTGGCTAGTGTAGGCTTTAATGAAGATGACTGTATTAAGCGCGATCTCAAGATCAATAAGGTGTTGGTGCCGCTGGGGATGATTGCTCGCAGCAATACGAGTGACTTCCGTGAGGGGTTCGTCAAGCTGATTAGCGACAAACAAGGGGTATTGCTCGGCGGGACGATCGTCGCTCCGCGTGCTAGTGAGCTCATCCAAGAGGTCACGCTCGCCATCAAGCACGACCTCACTGCTGAGCAACTAGCAGAGCTCCCGCACGTTTTCTTAACGTGGAGCGAGGCAGTGCGAACGGCGGCAAGTAAGCTGTCGCGTAAGTAGAGAGATGGTTTGTTTTGTGGTTGGTGGAGCATATTTGCCTTCTTGATTTCAGCTGCTTATATAGTGCAGGAATTTGAATTTTTAGCTTGACGTCGTCCTAGCAATAGTCTTTTTTCTCGGTTACTTCTAGGAGCAGAGCGATACAGAGGAGAGGTGTGGAGTTGCTAAGACGAGAAAGAAAATATTTGAGAAAATACTACTGTATTGTTCATATAAAAACAGAGAAGATACCACGCTGGCTTGCATCGGTGTATTGCTAAAAATAGCAAAAAGCATCCACTTTCAGCTCCATTTAAGTAAGACAGGGCATACTACCCGTAGTAGCACACGCTACCTCCTCCTCTATTATGCAAGCCGCCGTTCCTCCTCCCGGGCGGCTTGTTTTGTGTCTTGCGCCTAGCATATTGCGCATAATAAAACTAGTATTTACTCCTCTTGGCAAAATGAATATACTATTGCCATGGCATATCTTGTTGCAGTGTCTGGTGGTGTGGATAGTGTAGTACTCTTGGATGTGATGGCGGCGCAGGCGACGGAGCCGTTGATTGTGGCGCATGTCGATCATGGGATCCGGGGCGAAGCGTCGGCAGCGGATGCGCGCTTTGTGGCAGCACTGGCGGCGCGCTATGGGCTACCCTTCGTGTCTACTCAGCTTAAGCTTGGGCCAGATGCGAGCGAGGCAGCAGCCCGAGAGGCTCGGTATGATTTTTTGCTCGATACAGCAGCGCAATACCAAGCACCAGTGGTAACAGCACATCACTTGGACGATTTAGTAGAAACAGTGGCGCTTAACTTAGTACGTGGAACGGGCTGGCGTGGGCTGGCTGTGCTGAACCGCCCTGGGGTGGAGCGGCCACTACTGGGCTGGCGCAAGGCAGATATTCGCGCCTATGCACTGGCTCATCGCCTGGAATGGGTAGAAGATGAGACGAATACGAGTGACCGCTACACGCGCAATCGGCTGCGGCGCTGCATTCAGCGGCTCCTCACGGCAGAGCAGGCGGCGCAGATTACCTCGCTGCGGGATCGGCAACTTGCGCTGCGCCATACGATTAATGATGAGGTGCAGCACCTCTTGCCGCAGTTTGCGGCTGAGCGCCATGGATTGATTATGATCGACGAAGCAAGCGCTCAGGAACTATTGGGTGCGATGATTATGTGGGCGGGTGCGCCGCGCCCAACCCGTCCGCGGCTTGAGCGTGCGGTGCTAGCCATCAAGACTGCTCGTCCAGGTAGCCGCCATGTGGTGGGCGATGGAGTGTATTTGCAGTTTGGCCCTCGGCAATTCACTGTAGAAGTGGTACAATAGATCAGATTACTGTGTGAGAATGCAAGCGAACGAAAGGAGTGAGTTCCCTGATGAATAAAAAACCGTCGAAAGCGACCAATGCCCTGCGCCTAGGGCTGTTTTGGGCGATTGTGGTGCTGGGTGTGCTGGCATTTTGGGCGATTAATTCGCCGCAAGCTAACCTCAAGGAGGTGCCGCTCTCGGATGTAGTGAACCGGGCAAATAATGGCAAAATTGCTAAGATTGAAATCCAAGGCAATGAGCTGACTGTTACGCCCAAAGGCCAGTCCAAGCCGACCGAGCGCAGCCTCAAAGAGAATGGCACTATCTATACCCAAGGACTCAAGCACGACAAAACAGAGGTAAAGGTGCAAAATGAGTCACAGACGGGCCTATTGTTTTGGAATCTCGCACCGATCGTCCTGTCGGTCGTATTGTTTGGTATTCTCTTTATGTTTATGATGCGCCAAGCCCAGGGACAGAATAGCCAAGCGATGGGCTTTGGCAAGAGTAAGGCCAAGCTGTATGGCCTTGACAAAGAGCGGGTAGTATTTGATGACATTGCGGGTAATGAAAACGCCAAGCAGGATTTGCAAGAGGTGGTGGACTTTCTCAAGCATCCCAAGAAGTATCAGAGCCTCGGCGCTAAGATCCCTAAAGGGATTCTCCTTGTCGGTAACCCTGGTACTGGTAAGACAATGCTAGCGCGAGCGGTTGCAGGCGAGGCTAACGTACCGTTCTTTTCCATTAGTGGCTCAGAGTTTGTGGAGATGTTTGTTGGTGTGGGGGCAAGCCGGGTACGCGACCTCTTTGCTAAGGCCAAGAAGAATGCGCCAGCCATTATCTTCATTGATGAGATTGACGCCGTGGGACGTAAACGTGGCTCTGGTATGGGCGGTGGCCACGACGAGCGCGAGCAGACACTGAACCAGATCTTGGTAGAGATGGACGGCTTTGAGGCTGATACAAACGTGATTATCCTAGCGGCAACCAACCGAGCCGATGTGCTCGACCCAGCACTGTTGCGCCCAGGCCGCTTCGATCGTCATACGACGATTAGCCTACCCGAGCGCAAAGACCGTGAGGCAATCCTCAAGGTGCACTTCAAGAACAAACCAACCGATGCGTCGGTCGACCTCGACAAGCTTGCTGCCAAGACAGCCGGTAGCAGTGGTGCCGACCTTGCAAACATGGCCAACGAAGCAGCGATTATTGCAGCGCGCCGCGGCAAGAAAACGATCACCAACCAAGATCTGACCGAGGCCTTTGAGAAGGTGGCAATTGGCCCCGAGCGCAAAGCCAAGGTAATGACCGACCATGAGAAAGAACTCACGGCGTACCACGAAGCTGGCCACGCCATTGTGGGGCATGTCTTGCCTGATAGCGATCCGGTACATAAGGTGACCATCATCCCGCGTGGTGGTACGGGCGGCGTGACATGGTTCTTACCACCAGAGGATAAGAGCTACACTAATGTATACGAGTTTAAGGACATCCTTGCTCGGGCGATGGGTGGGCGGATTGCCGAGAAATTGATCTATGGCGATGACGGCATTACAACCGGGGCAGGTAGTGACTTGCGCAAAGCGACGGAGATTGCCCGTGATATGGTGATCGAGCAAGGTATGGGCGCAAAGCTCCGCGACCAAGTCTTCCATGAAGATAATGGCGGCATGGTATTTGATAAGATCACTCACGAGCGACCATATAGCGATGCGACTGCTGAGGCGATTGACCACGAGGTAGAGGCGCTTATCAAAGAGGCTTCTCGCCGTGCTGAGATTGTCCTCTCGCACAACCGTCCAGCGCTTGAGAAGCTCAAAGATGAGCTGCTTGTTCACGAAACACTAGAAGAAGACGAAGCTAAGGCTGCAATGGCAGATGCCACTTTGCCAACGGAGGCCAAGCTCCACTAGGAGCAGGAGGTATATCAGTGGCACATGGAGCAAATCGTCGGCGTGTCCGCTCAGTCGTCGCCAAAGCAAATAGCAAACTAAACATCAAGAATGCTGCTGCCCTGCTAGCAGGCTCGACGTTACTATCGAGCGTCTTGGGGATGTACCGTGAGCGGCTTATTAATGGTATGTACTACGACACCTACAAAGTGGGTGCTGATGCCTATACCGTAGCCTTTACTATCCCCGACTTCATGTTCTTTGTGCTGGTGTCTGGGGCGCTGAGCGTGTCCTTTATACCAGTGTTTAACCAGCGCTTGGCGTCAGGCAACAAGCAGTCGGCGTGGGATTTGAGCTCGAGCTTGATCAATTTCTTAGCGCTCACGACCTTAGCGGCGAGTATTTTGATTATGATCTTTGCTGAGCCGCTTGTGAATGTCGTGGTAGGACCGGGGCTCAGCGAGTCGGGGCGGAGCCTGGCAGTGAGTATGATGCGCGTGATTGCGGTCAACCCATTCCTCTTCTCTATCTCTACCGTCATTGCTAGTATGCAGCAGGCGATTGGGCGCTTTACCTTCTATGCGTTGGCACCAACGATCTACAACATCGGCATCATCATTGGTGCGACCTTCTTTACGGATGGCATTAATATCTTTGGCTGGCAGGTGTTTGATGGCGGCATTATGGGTGTAGCATTGGGTGTGGTGCTAGGCTCGGTGCTGCAGCTGATCGTTAGCTCGGTCGGCTTGCTTGGGCTAGGATTCGACTATCACTTTATGATCAAGCGCAAGAACAAGAGCTTTCGCCAAGTGCTGCGCTTGCTGCGGACGCGCTCACTCGACCAAGGGATCGATTATCTCAATGGTCTTGTGGAGACAAACCTCGCTTCGCGCATGGCCTATGGGACAGTGCGGGCTTACCAACAGGCGTCGGCGTTGTCATTGATGCCAGTGAATTTGATCGGCGTGGCGATTAGCAATGCCGCCTTCCCACAAATGACGGAGCACCTCGGGGCGGGGCGCGAGGATCTCTTCCGTAAAGAATTGCAGGTGATGATCCGGGTGATTATTTGGTTGGCATTGCCAGTAGCGGTTATTACCTACTTTGCGCGGGGCTATGTGGTGAGCTTTATCCACAACGGGGGTGACCCGGTGATATCGGGCTTTCTTGGTGTGCTTGTTTTGACGATATTTTTCCGCACGATTTATCATATTGCAGCACGTAGCTTCTATGCGCAGCAAGATACCAAGACCCCGCTTTATATCTCGTTCTTTGCGATTGGGTTTAACATTATCCTGGCGATTATCCTGGTGAATCTCTGGTCCAAGAACCAGAATCCAGGCTATGGCCTGGCTTGGGCGCAGTCTATCACTGCCGTGGTGGAGGTGATTGTCCTCTTCTTCTTCATGGGGCGGCGTATGCCGAGGCTGTTTGACCGCAGCTTCGTTAATAGCATCTACAAGATGGTCATCGCTGCGGTGCCAACTGGGTTAGCTGCTTACCTGAGCGTGGTAATGATCCCCTTTGGCACAAACGATAAGAGTTTCTTCCTCGCTTTCCCAAAGTTTATTATGATCACAGTAGTGAGCTTTGCGGTTTATATATGGTTCAGCCGGCGACTAAGGCTTAAAGAGGCCGAGCCAGTGCTTAATCGGTTGCGGCAGATCTTCTTTGGGCGAATTAACCTTGGCTGGAACTGGAAACGCTAGCGTAGTATGGAGCATATCCGTAATTTCTGCATCATCGCCCATATCGACCACGGCAAAAGCACCTTGGCTGACCGCATGATGGAGCTAACAGGCACCGTTACCAAGCGGGATATGAAGCAGCAGTTGCTGGATAGTATGGATCTGGAGCGCGAGAAGGGAATTACCATCAAGCTCGCCCCAGTGCGGATGAAGTATGAGTATAGCGCAGAGGATGCAGACTCTACCAATGCGCAGGCAGCGAGCGAGCGCGGGCCAGCGCCTAAACTGATCCAAAGCGATAATAGCGTGCCCCAACCTGGCATCTACGACCTCAACCTGATCGACACCCCCGGCCACGTTGACTTCAGCTACGAAGTATCGCGTAGCTTGCAGGCCTGCGAAGGTGCGGTGCTGGTGGTGGATGCCAGCCAGGGGATTCAGGCGCAGACGCTGGCCAATGTGTACTTGGCGATGGAGCAGGACCTCACCATCATCCCGGTGCTCAACAAGGTTGACCTGCCAGCAGCCGATGTGCCACGCGTCTCCAAGCAGGTGATTAATCTGCTGGGCTGCGATGAGAGTGATATTATTCATATTTCGGCCAAGACCGGGCAGAATGTACCACAGGTGCTGCGGGCTATCGTCGAGCGTATTCCAGCGCCAGTGTCACCACTGGAGATGCAGGCTGAGAGCATGGCCGCGCAGGGTGGTGATAGGCCAGCCATACCAACGCGCGCCCTGATTTTTGATAGCTACTACGATGACTACCGGGGGGTCATCCTCTATGTGCGCGTGGTAGACGGCACGATACCGAAAGGTACGGACATCACCATGATGGCCACCGGCGCCCGCGGCCTTGCCCTGGAGGTAGGGCACCTCAGCCCAACCATGCAGCCCGACCCACTGCTTGGCACCGGCGAAATCGGCTACATCGTCACCAACCTGAAGACGACGCGTGAAGCGCGGGTGGGCGATACAGTGACACTCAAGAAATACTTTGAGTAGTTATAATATAGTGGTATAGTTTATCGTATGATGGCTGCGATAAAAAAGTACGACAAATTCATCGCCGTCTTGTTTGCTGGCCTAATTATGCTATTCATCGCCGTGGCATTTACTGTTCCGAGTTTTTGGGATTGGCTATGGCAGCGGCACCATAATCAGCTAAGCTGGTATATCCGTCCGTTATTCTTGATACCGTTTTGCTGGTTCGCCTATCGGCGGAGCTGGGCAGGGATAATGATGGTGATATTACTCACCTTGACCAGCATGGGGTGGTTTGCCCCGCCCAGTGAAACGAATTCACAGGTGCAACAGTTTTTGCAAGTTGAGCAGCAGTATCTGCAGGGTGAATGGACATTACGTAAGATTTTCCTCACATTGCTTATACCATTATCCTTTAGTGCTTTAGCAGCGGCATTGTGGTGGCGAAATATCTGGCTAGGTGTGGCAGTCATGGCGTTCATGGCTGCCGGTAAATTACTATGGAGCATAACTTTTTCTGGTGAAGCTGGTCTGGCGGTGATTGCTCCTGCGACAATTGGTTTTGTCTTATGTAGTGGCTGTTTGTGGCTGATTACAGTGTTGTCTCGTCGTCGTATTTCTAGGGTTAAGAAAAATGAATTTCATTAAGAAAGGGTCAAATAGGTAAAGCTATTCTCCATATCTTACCAACAATGTCATCACATCAGCTGCAAAAATGGCGCATGCTATCGTCGCGGACGCTCTTCGAGCACCCTCGGCTCACCGTTGCAGAAGATACAGTAGAGCTACCAAATGGAAAGACCATCCAATATGTCCATTACCCCTACCACGGGCATGGTGGGGTAATCGTAGTGTGTCGCCGAGGTGACAATATCTTGGTGCAGCAAGAGTATTCGTACCCGGTGGGTGAGGTGTTGTATCAGTTCCCGGGAGGGAAGATCGAAGCGGGCGAGGATGTGTGTGCGGCGGCGCAGCGAGAGCTGGCTGAGGAGTCGGGCATTGCTATGACAGGTGTGCGAGCGTGTGGTTGGCTCTATGCCGACAATCGTCGCACCAGCGCGAAGCTTCACGTGGTTTACGGCGAATATGCTGGGACAAACCATCAACACCAGCCAGATGACACCGAGCAAATCATTTCGGAGTGGCTGCCAATTGCCACCATCCACCGCATGGTCGCTACTGGTGCAATCACCAATTACGCCATGCTCGCTGCCTGGGCTTTGCTCGCCAGCACCCTCCAGCAAGGAGGAGACTCTCGTGCGGACGAGTAGTGTGGAGCTAGCCGCCTCATCCTCAACGAATATGCTAAAATCATAATAGAAAGTACCATTGATCATCTGCTGGCGGCAGAGAAGGGAGTGTGAATATGGGGTACGTTGGCTCGTATGTGTGGCAGTTGCGCCAGAAGGTTGGGGATAAGAAATTACTCACGACGACTGTTGATGTCTTGCCGGTTGATGAAGCAGGGCGCGTCAAGCTCATCTACGCCAAAGCCTTCGACCGATGGAGTACAGTAGGTGGGCACGTCGAGGAGGGTGATAGCTACACCAGCGCGGCACTACATGAACTACGTGAAGAAGCAGGAATCACTGCGCACGCCAGCGACCTTGAGATCTTTGCAACGCAGTCTGGACCAGGGCAGGTGTATCATTATCCTGATGGCGACACACAAGCCTTTACCGTAGTGTTTTGCCTTAAGCAATGGCAAAGTGAGGCACCGCACACTGACACTGAGGAAGTAGCGACAGGTCAGTGGTTCTCGCTAGACGAAGCATTGCAGCTCAATACGAATGACGCCACACGCCAGATTCTCACTGCCTACCAGAGGTATAACGAGACGGGTGTGGTGCAGATGATAGAGGAGCGGTAACACTCTGCCTAGTAGAGGATCGGTATGACGCAAGAAAGACTCCTGACAGAAAAGAACATAGCACATAACAGTGAAGATGAAGCAAAGGCGGGCTGGCACACAGCTTTTGCAGGCATGATGTTTGGTGTCCAACATAATGACAAGGGCTGGGAAAGGGTGGTACGAGCGCCAGGCGTGCGCATTATACTTGATGATCAAAACAGTGGCAAAATCTTGCTCACCCGCGAATTTCGTCATGAGCTGGATGGATATGATTATCGCCTGCCAGGGGGTAAGGTGTTTGATTCACGTGCTGATTACCAAGCTGCTTGCGCCCAACATATTGATATAATTCAAGCCGCGACGACGAAGGCTGTGCATGAGGTGCAAGAAGAGGCGGGCTACACGATTGTCGACCCGCAGCTTATTCACACCTCGACACTTGGTGCGACGGTGAAGTGGGATTTATATACATTTGTTGCAACGAATTTTATAAAAAGTGATGATGGGCAGCAACTTGAGGATGGCGAAGTGATTCAGACAGACTTGTGGTTCTCGTATGATGAGGTGTACGAAATGGCCTTGAAAGGTGACATGCGCGAGGATAGAATTGCGATGGTGTTATTACGGTATCTATACTGCAATGATTTCATTGATAGAAATAAGGGAGAGGTAGCATAGCAATGGATGGATTGGCGGGCAAAACAGTACTTATAACGGGAGCTGTAAGAGGTATCGGGCGTGCAACTGCTGAGGAGTTTGCTCATGCTGGGGCAAATGTGGTTATGAATTATAAATCATCCGCCCAGCATAGTGTACAAAAGATAGTTCATGAGATGAGTGATCGTTACAAAGTGAAGGTTATCGCAATTCAGGCTGATGTATCTGATGAAGCTGCGGTACAAGCTATGGCGGATCGCATAAAAAGTACTTTTTCGTCGCTTGATATCGTTGTTAATAACGCAGGAATTATTATTGACAAACCATATGAAGAGCACACTTTTGCGGATTATCGAACGATTTTTGATACAAATGTCTATAGTGTCCTTTTGTCGGGGAAGATCTTTGGGCGTATGATACAAGAAACTGCCGGCCAAGGATCTATAATCAATGTCGCATCGACAGCCGGGATGTTTGATTTTTATCCCGACAATATAGACTATGCTGCTAGCAAAGCGGCGGTTCAATCAATAACAAAGACACTTGCTACGCAGCATGCACCCTATATACGAGTGAATGGTGTCGCTCCTGGTTGGGTAGATACGGATATGAATAAAGACCTCCCAAGTGATGTCATAGCAGACGCTAAAAAGCAGATTCTTCTTGGTCGTATTGCTCATCCTCGTGACATTGCACGAGTTATCGTCTTCCTTGCGAGTGATGCAGCAAGGTATATAACGGGCACCGTAATACCAGTTGATGGTGGAAGGCGATAGGAAGTGAAGCTAACAAAAACGACATATATCCTCTGTGGTGGTGCAGAGCGTTGGGTGGGCAACTTTGGTAGCTATTTGCAAAATTTCTTTGCAGGACGGCAAGATGAACTTAAGATTCTTGATGTGTTCTTTGCTAGCCCACACGGAGAATGGCAACAGAAGTTTGATGATTGGGCGGGCTGGTATAATCAATATTTTCCTGGAGCGAAACGAGAATTGGCAAGCAAAAGCCGTTTTGCTGAGCAAGTTCGACGCGCTCATATTATCTACGTTCACGGTGGTAGGACAACCCGACTTTTGCAAGAACTTCATGACTTCTCAGAGGTAGAACGACTACTGCGTGGCAAAGTTTATATTGGCTCATCAGCTGGAGCGAACTATCTTGCACAGCATTTTTTGAGTCATCAAGGGATTGATACTGGTTCGGCCATCCTACCAATGAATGTTGTTGTCCACTATAATGCCGATAATCCTGCAGAGCGGCGTACTGTTGCAGATGCCGATGCGCTCGCAACGGCGTTTCCTGCGGTGCCAACAGTGCGACTGCATGAAGGGGAACATACTTATATAGAGAGGTAGCCACGATGAGCACATTCGACACCATGACACCAGAAGAAATTGGTCAGCTCTTTCCTGTAGAGGTGGTACCATATGATGAACGGTGGCAACAGTTATTCATGGCTGAGGCAGCGCGGGTAAGTGGTACGCTAGGTGATGAGGTGTGTGCCATCAAGCATATTGGTAGCACAGCGGTGCCGGGATTGGCAGCCAAACCAATCATAGATAGCCTACTCCTTGTGAGCAAGCTTGATAGTAGAGCGAAGCAGCGGCTGATAGAGAAGCTTCGCCCGCTTGGCTACGAAAATATGACTAATGCTGAGACAGAACTGACAATGGAGTTTGGAAAAGGCTATGACGTGGATGATCCGCTACGCCAGAAGTATCATCTCCATGTCGAGCAGGCAAAGGCGATGCCGTCGCCAAAGATTATCTTTCGTGATCGCCTGCGGAGTAGCCGCGTCTTGCGCGAGAAGTATACCAAACTCAAACATGAGCTGGCACAGCAGTATCGACACAACAGAGAGTCATATACGGCGGGTAAGGCGGCTTTTGTGCGGAGCGTCTTAGATCTTCAATCCTAAGGTAAGTGCTCCGTGTCTATGGAGCAATAAGATGGTTCATATACAGCTGATTGACATTGGTTTGCAATTATCCTATTATTGTCACATGCCAAATGGAGAGACAGTAAGAAAACGCAAGCTATTGCACGAGTCAAATATGCCTGTCGATACAAACAGGGAAGATAATGCGCAGAAAGACACACCTCTAATTGCGGCGGCGCTAGCAAAATGTAGCATTGACGCGACTGAGCTATCTTCACAAAAGAGCCATACAGTTGAGGAGATTCGGGATTATATCAGCTGTCGAGATTATTCTAAGCCGACTGCGCATCTTGACTTGACTACGGAGGATGCACAAAAAATGCTTGACTCTGGAGATGAGGTGACGCTGTTGGTTGGCCTTAAGTACTTTGGTCAACTCGACCCCACTATTGCGCAGCAGATATGTGATATTGGTTCAATTGCAGTGCCTTTTCGGCTCAAACAATTCCCCGGCATTGATTATGATGATATCACAAAGCGCATGACACAGGCAGGTCACAAATGGGTGTCTCAGGTTGGCCTGGAAAACTTTACAGAATTAAACGATGAATTAGCGCATCGAATGGTTGAAGCAGGGGAGGGAGGCTTAGCTTTACGTAGAGAAGAGGTGCAGATTACTGATGTAGATAGTGTGCTGTGCCATATGATAGATTATGGCGATGTTGATGATGTACTTATGGCAATAAATAGCCCGCGGGAATATAGATGGAATAGCAGCATTGATATTACAAAAGTGGTAAGTTATATAGCTCGGCATAAAGGGCTAAATGAGGATGATCTTGAGCGTATTATAAAGAACAACCCTAGTGTTGATAGCACAACCGTCTCGCTTGCGCTTATTGACCATGGTTCAGCTGATATGGTCTTTACAATGCTTGATAGCATGGCTGTTGATCGACAGAGATTCTCTGTTGGGTTGACTGATCGCTATGAAGTACTTCTCGAATCAGACGTTTCTGATGAGACGTTTGCTCGGTGTGGCGAACTTATGGGAGATAAGCGTCCTGATTCTATGGTGCGAGCAGAAGAATTCTTTGGCTCAGCAACAGTTTCACGGGTGAAACTACTTCAAGAGATGCTTGATGGTAATGTCCCGGATACAGTACGTCAGCTTGGTGTTACATCAGCAGGAGAGGCTGGTATTACTGAGTTGCGGAGTGTGATAGAGGCATTTCGACAAGCCTTTCAGGCGGCAGAGCTTGATGAGGTTTATACAAAACAGCTTGAGGAATCGCCAGTTTTGCGCGATGTTCTCATGACATTAACGGGCTATAAAGGTTCTCGTTGGGGTGGCAATAGTGATGCAGGGTTACAGGAAAAAATTCGTTATCATAACCAAGCAGCCGAAGACGGTCGCATTGCTGCCATGAAGGAATTCTATCAGCCAAGTGATGTTTACAGCATAGCAACTGTTGCTGGTAAGAAAGAACGTATAGGCTGGACCCCAGATGTTATTGAACGCTATGATGTATTACGAAATGATATTATGCATGCTCGCACGCTAACGGGTCCTCAAGGTGGCGGTATGCGTCAAGCAATCGATGAGTTGCGCGCTGATATCTTTGTTGAACTAGAAGATTTACAATATCGTATTGATACTACTGACAATAATGATCCAAAAGCAAATATCAAGGTTAGTAATCTTAAGCGTCGCAAGGTTGCTCTCCAGAAGTATGTCGAGCAAGTTCAACAAGGAGATTTTGCCGATACTACCCGCTTTGTAATGGATTCCCCAGCTGACTTTACACGTGGGTTTCAAGAGCTACAACCGTATAAGAGCTTGCATCAGTCAATGCGTCGACTGGTTTACGCCTGGGCGATGCGCAAACAGCCAAATCAACGTCGTGAGATGGCCGGTTTGAGCGTTCAGCCATCAATTGAATCACTGGCAAGTATGCGCGAGTTTATAGAGCATATTGTTAATCAAGAAGTATATGGCCGGTACTTTAGCGATAAGAAGCAAGCAAATAAGTTTAAACAGATGAATAGTACTCGTGCTCTTGAAGAGGCAATGAATCTGCACCAGCAAAAAGCCGAACGACTCGGTACGACTACCCTACAATTTATTCCAACAAGAGGCATACTGATGGAGATGTCGGGACAAATTGCCGATGCATGCTGGGCTGATAAATACGATTCATTAGCAGAAGACTTTCCGAACTTTACTTCTCTTATGATTAAAGCGCGACCTGGTAAGAAGAATGAGCGGATCGTTGGTGCTGCGATGCTCATTGAGACACACGATAGTCAAACGGGTGAGGATGTACTTCTGATACGCGGGCTTAACCCAACAGAAAATTATATTCACAAAATAGACGTTGGTGAATTTTATAATGCTGTTGTAGATTACGTATCAAAGACAGCCGAAGCAGCTGGCGCAAAACCTGCCATTGTTATTGATGATCATAGTGGCGGATCAACGACAAATAGGCCAACGCTTTATGGCTATATTCGTGCTCAGCAGCCGACATTGCCGAAAGTATCGGTACCCCGCGATGAAACATTCTTCAACACATATGACGTCTCAAGCAAAAGTCATCTCGTTCGCTAATACCCTCATCCTCACTCACAAGAATACTTCCTGAATTTCCATGTGACAGAATACTACGATTAGTCGCACAATTTAAGAAGTGGCTGAATGTATAGTGTGCAGTATACTGCAAAAAAGCTTGGAATTGCGATGGGGAAGTGTAGAGCGATTGATGGCTATAGGCCAATGTTTTGTCTCTCGCCCGAGCAGTTCTCGCAGATTCAGCACTACCGCGAAGAGTATCTTAATCCATCTGCAGAGCATAAGGGTTTCTCGCAAGAAGGGTAATTCTCCTCTGCTGCAAAACTTGCTATAATATCAAATATGACAGTGATAACCGTCCAACCCCTCCCTGGCTACAAAGAGGTCAAGCCCTTCGTCTATGCGGGGTTTTTCCCGGTGTCCAACGAAGATTACAATGACCTGAAGGAGGCGATTGAGCGCCTGAGCTTGAGCGATAGTGCGCTGCAGTTCGAGCCAGAGAATTCGCCGGTGCTGGGCTATGGCGTGCGGATTGGTTTTTTGGGTCTGCTGCATATGGATATTATTCGTGAGCGGCTCGAGCGCGAGTACAATCTAGATCTGATCGTCACCAATCCGAGCACCGACTACCAAGTGAGCTTGACCAATGGCGATGAGCTGGATATCAAGTCTGCCAGCGAATTGCCTGACCCAGCA
This sequence comes from uncultured Candidatus Saccharibacteria bacterium, assembly GCA_963524295.1. GTDB lineage: Bacteria > Patescibacteriota > Saccharimonadia > Saccharimonadales > Saccharimonadaceae > Saccharimonas. The sequence continues at coordinate 50,822 of CAURFZ010000002.1, forward strand.
CAGATCAAGGAGATTCGCGAGCCGTGGATTGATGGTGAGATCGTTGTGCCTCAAGATTACATCGGCGCGGTGATCCAGCTCATCGTTAGCAAGCGCGGCCGGCAAAAGAACCTCAGTTACATCGACGAGCGTGCCCTCATCTCCTTTGCGGCGCCACTGGCCAATCTCCTGACGGATTTTTATGACCAACTCAAGTCAGTCACCAGTGGCTACGGTTCGTTTAATTATGAACTGCGGGGCTACCAAGTGGAGGATTTAGTGCGCGTGGATTTCTACGTGGCAGGTGAGATGGTCGATGCGCTGAGTGTGATGTGCCACCGCTCGGAGTCGCAACGGCTGGGGCGCGAGGTGGTGAAGAAGCTCAAGGATGTCGTGCCGCGCCAGAGCTTTGAGGTGGCACTGCAGGCAGCGATTGGTGGAAAGTTTATTGCTCGCGAAAATATTGGTGCCTACCGCAAAGATGTGACGGGCTATCTCTACGGCGGTGATGTGAGCCGCAAGAAGAAGCTCCTCGCCAAGCAAGCTCGCGGCAAGAAGCGCATGAAACGTTTTGGCAAGGTCGATATCCCTAGCGAAGCCTTTACCGTAATGCTCAAGCGAGACTAACAACTAACAGGAGCTGTGTGCAAGTGCAGATACGTTATGACCGATTGGTGGCCGATATAGACAGAGCACTTGTGTATGACAATGTGCCACCTGCAGAGAGAGAGAGCGATTATCGGTATTGGCGAGCAGTGAGCTTAGCGCGGCTTGCGCTAGAACTGAGCAATGGCAACGATGCGCTTACTCTTGATGGCGCGCCAGTGCATTTTACTCGTCACTATGCGGACGCACGACGCACGGCACAGTCAATTGCCCGTGGCCGGTGGACATACCAAACGCGCGGTAGAGAAAAGGAGATTGCGGTAGCAATTCATCATGAGTTCCGACCTGAGCAGCAGCTCCAACCGGCATTGATTATTGCACACAGGCAATATCACGCTGTAACGAAGCCAGATTATATGGGGATGCCTGATTGTGTGCGTATCGGAGGACGTATGACAGATATCGATCAGTACTCCCAAGAGTTTCTGGAAGACTACTTTCAGATAGATCTAAACAATATCAAGAATAGCTAGCTTCTTACGCCACGGGTGAGAAACCACTCTCTACGATGTGCTATCATAAATATGATATGACTATGACGAATCTTCAATCACTTATCGAACAATATCAGCCGACCGAGGCAGTGCGCCAGCTTGTGTGTGACACAAGGATAGTGTTACTCGTTGGTATCTCTGGGGCAGGCAAGGATACGACTAAGCAGCGGTTGCTCACGAGCACCGAGTTTGCCGATATCGTCTCGTACACCACCCGTCAGCCTCGCCAAAACAAAGGTGTGTGGGAGCAAAAGGGGGTCGACTATCATTATATCGATGAAGCAACTGCCGCAGAGCTGTTGCAGAGCCGTGCCTTTGTAGAGGCAAAGTTTGTCCATGGAACACTCTATGGTACAGGGGTCAGGCAGATTCAGGATATTCGCGATGCAGGTAAGATTGCGGTGACGGATATTGATGTGCAGGGTGTTGATGAGTATAAAAAGCTCTCCCCAGGTGTGGTCGCGATATTTCTCTTGCCGCCAAACTTCCAAGAGTGGCGCCGCCGCCTCAGTGTACGCTATACCTCGCAGGCGGAGTTTGATCGTGAGTGGCCCAAGCGCTACACCAGTGCAATTCGCGAGATCACCCACGCACTCGAAGTCCCATATTACCACTTCGTCATCAATGATGATATCGACGAGACGGCGCGCATTGTGCGGGCGATTGCCTCCAAGCCGGATGTGTATAATCGCAAGGATGACGAAGCTCGCTTGGCGGCGCGAGACTTGCTCGATAGCCTCTTGCGCGAGCACCCGGAGCATGTATGAGTAAGCCAGCCACGCGCACTGCCGCTGAGCCAGGTGCTGCCGAGCATAAGCAGCGCTCATCCCTGGCGCTGCGCCGGCCAGTGTGGTCGCCCACGGCGTTGGTCGATCAAGGGTTCTTTATTTTTGCGGGGGTGGCATCGTTTTGGTTTGTGTGGCTGGTGTGGCGCGAGGGCTGGCACACTGGTGGCTGGTGGCTGGTAGGGTTTTTTGCTGTGGTGTGGGTGATTACGGCATATTTTGCATTGCCGCGCTTGCACCGTATCTTAAGTAGTATTTATGTGCCCAATTATTTCATTGGCCGAACACGCACTCCAGATGGCCTCCTTGGCGACCCAGTCAATCTCGCCTTTCGCGGCAGCGAAGCTCAGCTCCACCGTGCCATGACCGCCGCTGGCTGGGCGCTGGCTGATGACGTGACGGTGCGCTCGTCGTGGCGGATTATCCTCGCCACACTAACCCGTCGCAGCTATCCTAATGCACCAGTCTCGCCCCTAGTGCTGTTTGGCAGGCAGCAGGACTTTGCCTACCAGCAGGAGATTGATGGCAACCCGGGCAAGCGCCACCATGTGCGCTTCTGGCGCTGCCCCCAGGGGTGGTTGTTGCCCGGTGGGCATCAGGTGGACTGGCTCGCGGCTGGTACGTACGACAAGAGTGTGGGGCTATCAATTTTTACCTTGCAAGTGACGCACAAGATCGACGAAAATACTGACATTGAGCGTGACTACGTCGTCAAGACAGTCACGCGCGCCCTTCGTTCGATTGAGCTGACGGTATTGGAGGACTTCTCGACGGGCTACCACTCACGCAATGGGGGTGGAGACAACATTATTACCGATGGCGACCTGCCCGTTATCGAGCTTGGCCGTGTCCGTGCCAAGGCAAGCGAAGACGAAGACGCACCCTCCGATCTAATCCTCGATGCAACGACGCACGAGACCATGCCCGATGAGCACGCCACCCTCATGTCGCAATTTTTGAGCCGCCGCCCACCACAGATCGCCCTTGGGATTATTATGATTGGCCTGGCGATTGCTGTGGCCACGATGAGTACCTTCTTCGAGATTCTCAACTTTAGCCACTTGCGCATGGAGGTGGTGCGGATTTTTCACGACAGTGGCCTGCCGCTGCAGAGCATTGAGAGTACCACGCATATCGTGGCGACTATCTCGGCCATTGTGTCCACGACGTGGATTGGCATCGTGATTTTTCTTGCGGGGCTGACCTTCCGTGGCAGCGACCGCTCGCGGATTTTGCTGATGAGCATCGCCAGCCTCGCAGCGGTAATTAGTTCATTTGGGCTGACCATCGGCAGAGTCACGTGGTCGGCCGCTGGCACATTGCTATTCATTGGTGTCAACATCATTATCGTGCTCATGTTCTCCACCGACGCTGCCCGGCGCTTCACACGAGCACGCAGTGGGAAGTAATGGCCGCAGATTTATAGGCTATGCTCATCAGTGCTATTGCGCTGTTTCTACTCTGATGCGGGCGAGTGGAGATAGGTTACTCCATCTTCTGATAGAGCTACTATCGATCGTAACAATTAACCCTAGCCTCAGGGATAAGAGCTGAATACTCACGAATAATATTCATCTCTACTAATATTCTGGGGAAAGGTGATAACAACGAGAGGTGTGAGAACTGACAAAGCTTTGGCAGCTCAAATCTCACTCAGATTGACAACAGGGCAAAAAATCGCTACACTACCTGATATTGTGAAAGAGCAGCTTGATGATATTGCCAGACAAATTGATGCTGGCCCAGATTATAATGATATAATTCCCAGACAGTGCTGGGACTGTCCGCAGCACCGAGAGATAAGAGATGCAATCGAGCTTCTAGAAACAGCTCGCAAGGCGCTCGCTAACACGGGGTTTCGGGCAAATCAGGAAGATATAACTGAATACTTACAAGCGCATGGAAAAACTGAAGATGAGATAGGTGAGATTCTTAAAAACTCAGAACACATGGAAAAAATTCGAAGTAAGATACGGAAGGAATTAGCGGCAAAATATAATTATTATAGTGATATACTTGATATACTTTGCTCGCGGCAGTCGGTGCAAGAAAATGATGATTGCCCTGGGCCTGTAGAATGTACGAGTGAAGATAAAACTATAGTCGTAAAGGTATGTGGCTCACGTACTATGACCAGCGGAATAAGTTACGAACTAACGGCAGTCGATCGTACTGGCAGAGGTGAGCAGGACCCGCCCACGGCAGACGCCCCTAAATAGTAACACACCACATTAATGATAAATAACCACAGATAAAAGCACAATAAACGCTATGATATCGCGCGATGAATCTCGAAAATTCTATAGCATTATTGATGGGCTAGATAGGCCAGATATATCTGCGGCTTCTTATATCCCCAAGCAGTGCTATGGCTGCCCGCAAGTAGCCGAGCTGCGCCGCAGGATAGCAATGACGGCTTGGACGTATAGTGAGCTCTGGAAAAACTGCTTTGACATTGCAGATGGTGACCCCGAGCTAGGCAAGGCTATCGTGCGTGCTATGGATCGGCTCAAGCGGGAGAATCAGCAGGCAAGAGATGAACTGAGCCAGCTAATCACTCAGTGTAAGGAGCGCTAGTTGTGATAGGTAAAATAGTGAAAAGAAATAGCAGAGTGACAGAGGTAGTAACTACCGCATGTATGTTGCCATCACTCCCGCACCGCGAAACAATCGAGGGCGCAATGATCAAGCATCACGATCTCGACGACCAAGGAGCGGAGGGATAGCTCGCTGTGACACGTCTCGCTAACAGACGAGGCTCAGTAGCAAGGAATAGGCTACATCTTCCACTAGCTCATTAGCACTCTATTGACGAGAGTGCCAACTCTGCGCTATAATGCGATCATGACCGAACGGCAACAAGCGATTCTTTCTGCCATCATCGAGCAATACGCCGAGATCGCTGCCCCTGTGGGGAGTGTGACGCTAGCGAAGCTATTTGGTGTGTCTAGTGCAACCATCCGCAGCGAGATGGCCAAGCTCGAGGAGATGGGCTTCGTCAAGGCACCGCACACCAGTGCTGGGCGTATCCCCACCAGCAAGGGCTACCGCTTCTATGTTAATGGCATCACCAACGCCCAGATGAGTGAGCTCCCCAGTGGGATCGATCGCAGCACCAAGGCTATCGAAGCGCACGTCAACTCACATCTCGATGCGGCTGATCGAGCCATTCGCAGTGCGGTGGATAGCCTCGTTGAGCTTACGGGCAACCTAGGCTTTGCTACCATCGGCAGTGAGCTCTATATGAATGGTATTAGCCGGCTCTTTAGCCAGCCAGAGTTTCTTGAGGGCAAGCATGTCCAATCGGTAGCGCATTTGATTGACAATATCGAGCCATGGCTGCGCGAAGCCCGGCCCAATGAGCCACTTAACGTCTATATTGGTAGCGAGAATCCCATCGGCAAGAGCAGCGACGCAACGCTCATCATTAGCAAATTTCGCTCACCCTATAGCGATCGCAGCTACATTGGTGTGATTGGCCCGATGCGCCAGCACTACCGCCGTACTATCGAGCTGGTCAAGCGCACTGGGGTGATGCTGGAGGAGATATTATGATAACACGACCACTGTTATTTGTGTTGCAGCCGTGCTATACTATGAAGGATAATGACGACTGAGCAGCCCGCTCAGTACCACAGGCAACACCACTAGGCAGGAGGAATGATATCGATGACAAAACACAAGAAAGCGCCAGATACGGCCGAGCTCGAGCAGCAGATTGGTGAGCTCACGCAGGATTTGCAGCGCACCAGAGCAGACTTTGAGAATTATCGCAAGCGCGTTGATGTAGAGAAGGCCCAGGCTAAGGCAGCGGGCACTCAGCAAGCAATTCGCAAGCTCCTACCCGTGATTGATACGATCGAGCGCGCCACTGCCAATGTCCCCAAGAAGCTCCAGAACGACACATGGGCAAGTGGAGTAGTAGCGATGTCGAAGAAGCTCGATGGCTTGATGGCAGAATTCAAGCTTGAGCCGATCGTGATTGAGCTTGGCACGACGGAGTTTGACCCAGACCTCCACGAGGCCATTTCGATGGATGACGAAGGTGGTGACAAAGAAATTATTAGCGAAGAGCTGCAGCGCGGCTATAAGCTCGACGGCCACGTCCTGCGCCATGCTATGGTGCGGGTCAGCCGGCAGCCGTAGGAGTGAGCGGGATGAGGCGTTGGCTGCTTGCAGGAACACTCATCATCATAGCAACACTTAGTGTTGGCAGTGCTCAGACTCATGCAACGCCACTGGCCAACCAAGCCGATATTACAGTGGTTAAGCGGGCGAGCACAGCCTATCAAGCCTTTACACGTGAGCTTTATACCACTCAGCCCAAGAAGGACTCTATTGATGAACGAGCCAAACAGGCTGCAACAGCCTTTGCAGTGGTGGCAGAGCACTCATTTTCGGCGCAGCTTGGCGATGAGTATAGCCGTCATGCTGCAGCTGTGAAGGAAAAAGCCTCAGCCGTCAAGACGCTTCTTGGGCGTGCTCCGCAAGCCTTCGCGAGCAAAGATACGCAGGCTGCAGCAGTCTATTTGACAGATGTAGAAACAGCGGTGAGTCAGTATGACTCAGCCGTTGGTGTGCTTAATACAACAGTAGACGATGCCAACCAAGCGACGAATCGCCTGTACTTGTTTATGGTGATTGGTGCTGGGCTCGTGGCGGCAGTCGCTGCAGTCTGGGCGCGGCGCCAGCATACTCGGACATTTGCTAGTAAGCGTGTAGTGCGGGCACGCTGGGCGGTGGTTGCAGCAGCGGTAGCACCACTAGTGGGAGCAGTTGCGCTCTATGTGATATTTATCCAAGGGAGTGATACACGGGTTGTGCGCGGTGTGGGCTATGCGGTGCTGACTGGTGGTGTAGCGGTTCTTATCTATGCAGTGCTGGCGTATTGGCGTCTCCAGCGAGCTGAGACGTTGGCGGCGGCAATTGCTGCAGGTGATGAGATCTATCAGTGGTGAGCAAAATCTATTAGCACTCTTGACAGCCGAGTGCTAGCTCGCTATACTAAACCTATTGGCACTCGCTACTAAAGAGTGCTAGAATAAACAAGATGTTAATAACCGAAACAATAAACTAACAACGTTGCGTCGTTGCCGGCAGGGCAGGCGCACTAGGAGGAAACATATGGGTAAAACTATCGGCATCGACCTTGGTACGACCAACAGTGCCTTTGCATACTTGCTCGCGGGTAAGCCAGAGGTTATCGCCAATGCTGAAGGCAACCGCACGACGCCATCAGTGGTAGCAATCAACAAAAAAGGTGAGCGCCTTGTGGGGCAGGTGGCGCAGCGCCAGCGTGTGACCAACCCTAAGAATACGATCTATGGCGTCAAGCGCTTGATTGGCCGCAAATTCACCGACAAAGAAGTCCAGAAAGATCTCGACATCATGCCATACGAGATCGTCAAGAAGGGCAATGCCGTTGCCGTCAAGCTGGGCGATAAAGAATATACACCAGAAGAAGTGAGCGCCATGATTCTGAGCAAGATCAAGGCTGATGCCGAGGCCTTCTTGGGTGAGAAGGTGACGAAGGCGGTCATTACTGTGCCGGCCTATTTCGACGATTCGCAGCGCCAGGCTACCAAGGATGCTGGTAAGATTGCTGGCCTAGAAGTCGAGCGCATCATCAATGAGCCGACGGCAGCTGCTCTCGCCTATGGTCTCGACAAAGGCAAAGAAGAGAACATCGTTGTCTTTGACCTTGGTGGTGGCACCTTTGATGTGTCGGTACTGGAGATCGCTGATGACTTCTTCCAAGTGAAGTCGACCAATGGTGATACTCACCTTGGTGGTGAGGACTTCGACAACGCCATCGTCAATTACTTCCTCGATGACTTCAAGGCCAAAGAAGGTATTGATCTGCGCAAAGACAACGCCGCCATGCAGCGCCTCAAGGACGAAGCTGAGAAGGCAAAGAAGGAGCTCTCGACTGTTACTGAGTATGATGTCAATATTCCATTTATCACAGCTGATGCTGATGGGCCAAAGCACTTTGAGATGAGCCTGACGCGAGCCAAGCTTGAGGACTTGGTGAAGGATCTGCTCGACCGCCTCGATGGGCCAGTAGAAAAAGCGCTCAAAGACGCCAAGCTGAGCAAGTCTGATATCAACAACATCGTCATGGTTGGTGGTATGACCCGTATGCCAGCAGTGGTCGAGCGGGTAAAGAAACTGTTTGGCAAAGACCCGATGCAAGGCGTTAACCCAGACGAAGTGGTGGCCGTTGGTGCGGCTATCCAGGGTGGTGTGCTGGCCGGTGACGTCAAGAGCGTGCTGCTGCTAGATGTGACGCCGCTGTCCCTCGGCATTGAGACCATGGGCGGCGTGTCGACCAAGCTAATTGAGCGCAACACCACTGTGCCAACCAGCAAGAGCGAAGTGTTCTCAACCGCAGCCGACAACCAGCCACAGGTGGAGATTCACGTCTTGCAGGGTGAGCGCGAGTTTGCCAACGACAACAAGAGCCTGGGCCGTTTCGTGCTTGACGGTATTGCACCAGCACCACGCGGTGTGCCACAGATTGAAGTAACCTTCAACATTGACGCCAATGGTATCCTCAGCGTCACCGCTAAGGACAAAGGCACGGGCAAAGAGCAGTCGATCACCATCCAAAACTCTGGCAACATGAGTAAAGAAGACATCGAGAAGGCACAGAAGGAAGCTGAGCTTCACGCCGACGAAGACAAGAAAAAGCGTGAAGTAATCGACGCCAAGAACCACCTCGAGAACGCCATCTACCAGGCAAAGAAAATGCCTGATGAGTTTAAGGACAAGATCTCGAGCGACGACAAGAAGACGCTGGAAGATGCCATTGCCGAAGCTGAGAAGCATAAGAATGCAGAAGACAAAGACGAGCTTGAGGCTGCCACCAAGGCGCTGGGCGACGTGACAATGTCCATTGGTGCTAAGCTCTATCAGCAGCAAGCTGAGGACAAAAAAGCCGAAGAAGAGGCTGATGCCAAGGCGAAAGCGACCGACAAGAAGCCTGGCAAAGACGAACCCGTCGAAGGTGAAGTTGTCGACGACAAAAGCAGCGACAAGAAGTAGTATGACGCTATAGTTACAGCTGCATTGCAAATAGCCACCTGGAGAGGGTGGCTATTTACTTAGTATCATAAGTGACTAGGTGGTGACGAACGCCTTAAGTAAATCTACAAAGAAAATAAGAAGCTCACCTAGTATGAGCTTCTTATTGCGCGCTAACCTCTGTTATTTAATGTCCATCAACTCAATGTCGAACACGAGATCGCTATTGGGTGGAATGTTAGCGGCAGCACGAACGGAGCCGTAGGCCATCTCACTTGGGATGATGAGTCGGCGCATGCCACCGACCTTCATGCCAGGCACACCCTCTGTCCAGCCGCGGATGACTTGGTCGAGGCCGAAGGTGACGGGCTGACCAAAGTCGTGGCTGCTCTGGAAGATGATGCCATTTTTACACAGTGCACCAGTATAGTGTGCGGTGATGGTCGCGCCAGCTGGTACCTCGGTACCAGTGCCGGGGATAATGTCGATAATCTGCAATGCGTCAACTTTGGCTATAGGTGTAAAGTCGGCGAGTTTGGTTCCTTCGTATTGTGTCATGGCTCTATTATACCATTATGCGTATTCCGCCGCGCCACGCAGTTGAGCGGTGGGATGGCTGTGCTGGGTGGAGTGCGATCGACGACTATGACCTGCTGTAGCTGTGGATAGCGTGCGAAGAGACGACCAAGCGTGCGCGTCATGGTGCTGGTGTAGCGTTTTTCATCTGGCGCTGCGGCATAGCGAGCTCCCTCCTCGAGCGGTGTCGCCCAGCAGCAGCTGGCGTGGATGGCACGAGTGTCTTGGGGAAGCTTGGGGTATTGGGGGTATTGCATGCCATAACCCACTAGATCGGCACATACAGCAGATAACGTGCGGGTACACTGCTGCCGCAACGTGTTGCTCGCGGTGAATGTCCCCCGCTCGGCTGATGAGCTAAAAATCGTGCGTTTGCGCTCAAGCACGCGGCGTGTGCCATTTTTGATAATGACAAGTGAGTTGTAAATTTCATCCGGGTGGTACTCTGGTGTGCCTACCACTAGCTCCGCTGCGGGCATAGAGGTAGAGAGTTCCTGTAGCCCGGCGAGGCGATCATTTACCACTGCATGTTGGTCTGGGATTTCAGCCAGCTCCATGTCTGCCGTCGTCATAAGTTCGGGGCTGACAAGGACAAGGCGGTGAGTGGGGTGATCGGCAGCTGCTTGGCGTATCAGATTTATGTACTCGCGCCAGGTATTGGCAGAAACACCAACAGTTGGTGTTTCTGATGATAGTTGCTCAGGGTAAAACACACCGGTTTGACGGTACCACTGGATGTCATAATGGTGGGCTTGTTTGCGTGGTGGCGTGTTATACATAGATATATCATACGATATGCTGAGGTGTAGAGCAAACATACGCAAAATATCCCAATAATATAGAAGAATTGGTGGATGTTGATGAGTAAAGCAAGGAATGTGGCGGCTCTGACGGGTTAGTTTTGGCTAGACTATATATCCGCACATGATGAATTGTAATTAGAGATTAATACCAGGAAGAGGTTAGGCTCCACACAAAGTGTTCTTTATTGATACCGCCACTGCGCCATATCACGATTATAAACATCGATGATTCGCGGTGTCAGCAGGGTAGAGATGCCGGCTGGGGGTAGGCTAGCGGGGCGCTGGCGCAGGGCGTAGTCGAGCAGTTTGGTATCGGTGTAGCTGAGCCCAGGCGGCAGCGGCTGGCTCAGCAGGCTGGCTTTATCCTTGGTCGAGAGCACAAAACCCCACTCGCCAAAGGAAGGCACATTGATGCTAAAGGGTGTGATATGCCGCTGGGGCTGGGCGGATGTAATGGTGCTAGCCACCATTGCGAAGGCGTGTGGCGAAAAGTACGATGACGTCGCTTGGGTGATCATCACGCCACTGGGGCTGAGGATGCGCGCAGCCTGGCGGTAGAATTGCTGCGAGTAGAGCTTGGCCAGGCGGTCGTTCGATGGGTCGACCAGGTCGATCAGAATGGCGTCGTAGGTTTGGTGCGTCTTGAAGGCAAATAAAAACGCGTCCTCGTTGACGACGCGCACCTTGGGGCTAGCAAGCGAGCGCTTGTTTTGCTCGGCTAGCAGGGGGTTGGTGCGCGCCAGCTGCGTCATGGCTGGGTCGATATCCACCAGGGTGATGTGCTCTACGCTCGGGTACTTCAGGATCTCGCGCGCCAGCAGTCCGTCGCCACCGCCCATAATCAACACGTTTTTGGGCTGCTTGACGGCTGTCATCGCCGCGCCAGCTAGCGTTTCGTGGTAGCGGGCTTCGTCCAGGCTCGAAAACTGCAGATTGTTATTCAGATACAGCCGCAAATCCTGCTTGTACTTGGTGAGGACGATCTTTTGGTAGGCCGATTGCTGGTAGAGGATAACCGGGTCTTTATAGGCCTTGGTATCAATGCGATGCTCCAGCCAGCTGGCACCAAAGAATAGCCCCAGCAGCAGGATGGTCGCGACCACACTGGCAGTTAGGAGCCTACGCGAGGTCTTCAGCTGCAGCAGAATCAGCACTGCCACGGCGATGTTAAGCGTGGCGATCAAGTAGGTGCTGCGCATCAAGCCAAGACTTGGTAATAGGAAGAGCGGGAAGATCAGTGAGGCCACCAGCGCGCCAAAGTAGTCGATCGCCAGCACCTTGCTGAGGAGTTCCACCGAAGACGGCCGGCCGTAGCGGGTAAACATCTTCACCAGCAGCGGGATTTCCAGCCCAATCAGCACACCAATCACCAGGCTAATCAGCGCAAACACCGGCCAGTGCAGCTTGCTTAAGCTAAAGGCGCTGTAGAGCAGCAGCACCGAATTACCACCCACCAGCCCGAGTAGGATTTCATTAACGGCGAAGCTTGTGGCTGGGTGCCAGCGAATATGCCGCACCAGCAGCGACCCCACCCCCATGCCAAAGAGAGTTATACCAGTTGCCAGGCTAAAACTCAGGATTGAATCACCCACTAGGTATGAGGCAGCCGTACCCAAGATGAGCTCGTAGATGAGTCCGCCAATTGCCACCAAAAGCGCTGCCGCAAACAGCGCGATATTTTCTTTGTTGGTGATGCGCTTGGTGCCCGGTGGCGTGACGCGAGTATGTGCCATAGTGTCTTTCGTCTACCTTTCGCGCCCAGGTTATTTGCCTACGCCGCCACTGCCGCCGCCATAGACGCTGCGCCCGTGGTAGGTGCCGCTGCTGTGCGAATCATCATGGCCAAAGAACTCATCGTAAATAGCAAAGAGCAGCGCCCCAACAAAGCTGATGATCATCACCCAGCGCCAAAATAGCGGCCAGTTGCGCGGACGGATGAGCCGGCCAAATAGTTCCTTTTGCTGCGCATCGGACAGCGGTGTTTTGCGGTAAACGTCGTACTCACGCCGGTTGTATTTTTCGACCGTGTAGGTGGTGGTAGCGCCGGTTTCGGCGTCGGTGTAGTGCAGGCTGGCATAGGCCATTGGTTCACCCTCGAAGACTTGGTAGGCGTTCTTGCCGCGGATAGCCACAATGGTGCCTTCGCCGGCCTCGGCAACGGTAATCGTCTGCGTGGTGCCATCCTCGAGCGTGATGCTAAACTCATTGCCAGCAGCCAGGTGCTCTGGCTCAAGCCGCTGGGCAAACCGCACTGGCTCGTAGAGCGACACAACCTTGCTATCGTGGTCGTATTCTACCCAGCTATCGTAATTTTCGAGGCCCGTCAGCTCCCATTCTTCCCAGTAGGAGGTTTGCTTGGTCTCGGGGTTTTCTTCTTTAAACAACAAGCAACCCACTGCACGGAAGTTGGTTCGCTTGCCGCGCAGGACGTCGTTGATTTTGAGGCGAGCTTTGGTGCGTTTGGTCATAAGATAGCGCTTTCGATCGTTATAGTGTTGGTATAAAATGCGTCTGCAATGGCTTGGTGGAGAGTCTCAATTGTATCCTCGCTCAGTGGTCGGCACGTGGCAATACTGAGGTATGCTCCGCGGCTCTCGGGCCAGGTGTGGATGGTGGCGTGCGACTCCGCGAGCAGCAACGACACACTCACGCCCTGCGGTGAGAACTGATGCGAGACAGACTCGAGTGCGTGCAGGCCAGCTACCTTGGCAAGCATGCGCACCGTTTTCTCAGCATATGCGAGATCATTTAGCCGCGTGGCATCCGCCTCGCGAATCGTAAAAATCAGTGCTTGCACCTGCTCCATTTGCATCGTATACGCTATTATATCACTCTTGATGCGAGAGAGCGAACTAGCTATGCTTATACCAAAAAACCAGCCAGAGTGGCTGGCTGGTCTGCTGTAGCGCGCAAATAGTTATGGCTCGAGAGTGGGCCGTGACACACTTGCGCTTGGCTCGGGCGAGTTGACTGTCAGTGGTATAACAAAACCCTGGTATTGCGCGAGTATCACGATGTCGCCAGGCTGCAGTTCGTAGCGGGTGTCGCCATCAGTCAGGTAGAGCTCAGCAACGCGCACCGATGCAGCATTAGTCACGCCATCTTGCTCGGGCTTAGTATGGAATGCATCTGCTTCGGTAAGTGCAGCGATGTGCCGGTCTACCACAGTGCCGATGCTGTCGCCAGCCTGAACTGCTAGAGTAGCAATACCATCTAGGTTGGCTGGTAGCCGAGGCTTTTTTGTGGTTTTGCCTGCCTCGTAGGCTTCGCGCTGGCTGAGGTAAGCGCTATAGGCATCGACTAGCCGGGTAGCTTGCTCTTCGGGGGTGGGTTGATGCTCAACGGCAGAAGAGTGCTGATCGTGGTTATCTTTTGATCGAAAAGCAATGAACGTTGTTAGTCCTAACGCTGCGGCGGCTCCAAGAAAGTTTCGTCGTGAGACACTCTTAGACTTTGAGTGTTGTGACTCAGGCTGCGTAGCAGGATCTTCTACCAAGTGAGGATAGTTGCTGTCACCATATTTTTCATAATTGGGTGTTGATGAAGAATGTGAGGCTTCTTTACCCCTGTTTGTTCTCTGTTGTGTACTCATAGTTCATTCACTATACAACAGAGGTCGCAAAAAGGGAAGAGGAAAATAGCAAAATAACGCACAATATTGCATAATGTGCTCAAAAACAGGGGTAATAGAATATAATATGTAATATTATAGACAAAAATACAAATAATGTATTGTGTTGCAGATACCTGAGTGTCTATATTTTCATAGCAAACGGTTCACTTCGTCTGCTTCCTGCTGCTGGCTTGGCTACATAAAATGAATGCCTTTCTAGAATATTCACTCCTTTCGTGCGAGAGTGCGGCGCTTAGTATAGAGATGAATCATCATATCTCATCGAATAAAACGGCAGGCATAAATGAGAGTATACCAGAGGTCGTGAGCCAAAAATAGAACAAATACCATAAATTTGCCGTTTTTGAGGTATTTCTGCCGCAGATGCCATGCTACAATAGAGGGTATGAGATCTACTCGAACCATCCAAATTGTGAATATTACTGGGCGAGAACTCGCCGGCAAATCATCAACAATTCGTGAGCTAATGCCGCGGCTGGGTGCCGGGGTTGTTTTGTTTCGTCCGAGCGATGTCTTGCGCGAATATGCCGCGAGCCATCATATTACACTGCGCAAGCGGAGCGATTATTTACGCGTGCTGCAGATTATGACGGAGTCTGCGCCGAGCTTACTGGCCGACCGGGCACTGGAGCTACTTGAGCGGCCTGGTGTGGAGCTGGTGGTGCTCGATGGCCTGCGCGACTACCGCAGTGCTTGTCGTCTTAAGGAGCGACTGGGTGATCGCTACCGCACGGTGGTGCTCACAGCGCCAGATGAACTCCGCTACGAGCGCTTCAAGGGAGTGGCCGAGGCCAGGCGGCGTGCTGGGCGCGATGCAGCGGTGATTCAGAGCTTCGAAGAATTTATGCGTGATGGCGAGGACGACATGGACAGCATGCAGCAATTCCCAGCGGTGCTGGCTAGCCACGACCTAACGCCTGGTGGCCCGATTGACACGAGCACCTATCCATCGGCTGTTGCGGTGGCAGATGAGATCATCAGCTACTTGGTGTAGAGCGGCCCAGAGTAGGTAGTGAGTGTGCTGTGAGGTGGTGCTTTTCGTGTACATTGACAAAATGCAACAGCAACCATCTGTACTCTCCATGATGCTTATGCTATCATGAAGGCATGCATAAGCGAGGGTTTACGCTGGTTGAGATTCTAGTCGTGGTGGCAGTGTTGGCTATTTTGGTGTCGGCATCGGTCGTGGGGTATGGTGCGTGGCGTCAGCGTGCAGCCCAGACGGAGCTCGTGAGTGATCTGCGGGCTGCAGGGGCGGCAATGACAGCCTACTGGACATTTTATAATGGCTACCCAACGTCGCTACCAGCTGATTATCACAAGAGTGAGAATATTACGGCGACGCTCAAGTACGTCGCATCGGCAACATACTGCATAGAAGCAACGACGCGCACCACCCGGGGGCTTGTCTATCATATAAAGGGCTCAGAGAGTGAGCCCAAAGAGGGCGGGTGTGATGCCTACCAGGCGCAATCTGGCGAAAATGAGTCTCGAGCAACCGATGGCGTGTTGCGCTACTGTCATGTGATTCGCGCCGTTGAGCCAACCCAACCGGCAGTGTGCGAGCCGGAGCTTCAAAGGTAAAATTCTGTATCAATAAAAAACTAAACTGGAAATTGATTCTTTACGAGCTATATATCCTGTCAGTTAAGATGACAATGAATAGGACAAGGATAAGGTATTGAAGCTTGAAGCCTAGCCTTATTTTCTCTGTGTTAGCCTTATTCTCTCACTACTTCACAAAATTTGGCTATAATAACTGGTTCTTGACTCTAGTGCTGGGGTATCGGTGTTCTTGAAAGGCGCTAGCTTTTATAGCATTGAGGAAGTGTGTGAGAACTGGCAAGGGTTTGAAGTCCAGCTATTGTAATTTATGCTACAGATCAATCACCTTACCGCGGTCGATTGGCTTGTTGGCTGTGCGATACCCAGGCATACGACGGCGCACGGTGCGGCGCAGCTCGATGGCATTGGTAAGGAGAATGATGCCATTAACCAGTGCATAGCCACCAACGATTTGGACGAAAAGCTGGGCACTGCCGACAGGGAAGAGCCAGAGGACGAAGCTCACGATCACACCGATCACACCAGACATGAGCCAGAGCGCTCGCGTGCGGCTCCCGGCAGGGAAGATACGGCTGAGTATAAGGTCGATGAGGCTGCGTAGCATCACTACCCAGCCAAGCACAAAGCTGAGTGTTGCCACACTGACCCGAGAGTTGGCAAGCATCACCGCGCCAAGCAGAATAAGCAGCGCACCTGCCACCACGAGAAATGCCTTGGCTTGGCCGTCTGCTACCTGCAGCCCACGTACCAGCTGCGATAGACCCCAGATGATGATCAAAATAGCGAGGAGTGTCATCAAAACAGTGAGAGTCACCGCTGGCATCACAAGCGATACTCCACCAAAGATAATCAATGACAGGCTAATGATAATAATCACCCACCACGCACCAATAAGCTGTCTTTTGAGTTGTTCGATCATATATACCTCCTTATCTTTCTAGTGTAGATGATGGCGGGGTAATCTGCAATTAATAGGTGAGGCTATGAACTATCCACCACTGTAGAGATGGTATAATGCTCAGGCACTAGTCACGGGCAAACTGCATCAGCACGAGTGGGTCACCAGTGACGGAGCGCAGAGTGTAAGCGCTGGGTAGTGTTGGGGTAGTGGTTGCGGTCGAGCTGCTATAGTAGAGAACGTTGATTTTTTTGGCATCGGTAAAGGGCTGAGTGGTGTCGGCTACCTTGCGGTACGTGGTACTCCCTTCGAGCGGTGCGTAGCCGCCCATCAGTGGGCCACCCACATAGGCCATGTAGATGGGACAATGCGACTGCGCTTGCTCGAGATAATAGCTTATCTCTATGGCGATGTACGGGTCAGCCGCAAGAATGGCACTCCCATCGCGGCAGGTGCCGAGCTGGGTGGCAATTTGCTTTACATTGGGTCGCTCATCGCGCTGGAAGTTGAAGTTACCTTGCAGCGATAGCTGCACCATACCATAAACCATAACCACTGGCAGAAGTACCAAGAGAGCGGTCGACACAACCTTGTGCCAGCGCAGCGGCGAACGATGCAGGGCTACGCAAGCTGTATAGAGGACAACACTTGCAATAGTGATACCACTAATTACCACATGAGCAAGATAGCGCTCGACATACATTGGGGCGGATAGCGACACGACGACTAGTGCCGCGACAGGTATACTTATATGAGCAAGCAATAGCCAAGCAAGCTCGGGATGCGGCAACGAACGCATGGCACGAGGCCACGCCCACGCAACGGCACAGATAATAATCAGGACAAGTTGCGACGACACAACGCCTAGCAACCAAGATGGCTTATAAATCATATTGAAGGATGCGATGCCGAGCAAATTCTGCAGATTCATCGGCTGGCCAATCTCGGCTAAGGCACCATTGCCAATCTGCCCCAAGAAGGTCGGTAGCCATGGCAAGAACAACATAAAGCTCACGACATATGCCCAGAGCCACGGCAACTTCCACCACTGTTGTAGACCTTGGCGACGGTAGGTCATAACCATGAGCCAGAGCAGCTGGGCTAGCCAGAGTAGGGCGCTATAATACAGCGTCCCCATGCCGAAGGCGACAAGCACCGCATAGAGCATCCAGTCGCGCCAGCGATCATCGTGCCAAGCGCGTGCCAGTACGGCGGTTGCACTTACACCAATCAACGACCCCAGCGCATACATTCGTATCTCGAAGCCGTAGCGCATGAGTAGGGGTGTGCCAATCAGTGTAAGGAGTGCATACCCCGCGGCGCGCGTGCCAAACCAACGCCGTACGAAACACCCCATACCAACCATCGCACCGCCATAGCAGAGGATACTAAAGGCACGCAGGGCTGGCTCACTATAACCCCACACGCTGGCCCAGAGCTTGAGGATGAGATAGTAGAGCGGCGGGTGTGTATCGATACTGGTGAGGCGGATGAGATCTCCAATTGGCTGCTTGGCCAGCCACACCGAATACGCCTCATCAAACCACACACTTTGCTGGCTGCCAATCCACCAGCACAGTGCCATTGCCACCAGTGGTGCTAGCACAATGGCAATGCGAAACCAATGGCGTCGCATCTTACAGGCAAGGGGAAATAGTCGATTAGCGAGAATAAGGGCGGAATTCTTGACCCGAGCGGCAGATTGTTGCCGCGCTAGTTGTTTACTCATATCTTTTATAGTACCGATTTGTTGGCAAAAAATCCACTAGCAAAGCCATAATCATCCGTGGTACAATACCACTATACGTACCCGTAGCTCAGCTGGATAGAGCGTTGGTTTCCGGAACCAAAGGTCGCAGGTTCGAACCCTGCCGGGTATACCATAGATAATTGAGGCTCGCGCGGCCTCTGTTTTTTATGGATATGTATAGAAGACGTACTAATTGATGGGATAGACCAATTAACAAAAGCAGGTCTATCTCTCTAGCTGATCCCTGTTAGCGTGGAATAATCTTCATCAAAAACTTTGTCTTGACGGCAAGGTAGATAAGCGCAAGTGCACTGACGGATAAGGCAAAGTTGGCCGGGATCTCGTAGAAACGATCGACCGACGTAAAATAAAAATCGCTAATATAATAATCTGGTGCCACAAAGAGATGTATGACGAGAATAACGAACGCATGCACCGTATACACATAGAGCGAATTATGGCCAAACGGCAGCAAAATCCAGCCTAGCCACTGCTTGATACGATCCTCGAATCGCCGAAACAGCATAAAGAACCCAGCGAACCAGAGCCATGATAGAGCAAGGCGAGGCAGTGGTAGGTCGAGCTTGAGGAACTGATTGTCGAGTGCGGTATCGGCCGCGGCAAGCGCTTGATGAAAGCCATCGCCCAGCCCATGTGCCACAAAGGTGACGTATGCGTCGGCAAAGAGTGTGAGGATGAAGAGCGTTGCAATACTGCGCTTGATAATGCGTCGACGGCGCAGCGGCCACGATTGCCAGCGTGCAGTAATCTCTGGTAGGTGGTAGCCCAGGGCAAAGGCCATGAAAAATAGCACCTGCCAGGTGAGTGGCTGGTATAGTTCACTAACAGGCCGTGGCGTCAGTGCCCACACTAGTAGGCTGAGCCCTAGCACGATATACCACTTGCCGCGCCGCAGTAGCCAGAGCGCGCCTGGTGCTACCGCAATAAACAGTGCATACAGGCGCAAGTAGTCCGCCCAGCCGTAGAATTGCTGTAAGGTAATAATATCCCACGCCAGGCCAAGCCAATTACCATCGGGCAGCGGCAAGGGCAACTTGACACCTTTATTATCAATAAAGAACCAACTAATCAGGAGCGATAGCATCGTCACGATAATGCTCGTGAGGTAGAGCGTACCAGCTCGCTTCCAGAGCAAGCGCGTCGCTGCCATGAGGGGCTGTGTGCGGAGCTTGGCACCACGCACAATGCCCAAGACAAGGCCGGATATAATGAAGAACCCTTCGGCTGCCGAGACAGCGAGACGACTGTCGCCAGTGAGGAAAGTGAGGCCATTGGGGAAGTAGGTGAGATGGTCGAGAATAATGATAACCAAAAACCACCCGCGCATCAGGTCGAGGCTAACGATGCGCCCAACAGAGGACGCGCTGGCTTTTGGCTGGGTTGTCACAATGATCTAGTATAGCAGATTTGCTAAAAGTATGCTTAAGATTGTCTAATGTTGTGGTGAGGAAATATGGACCCGAGGTCTGGATATCCAACACTGATGACTCTATGGTCTAAAAAACTGAGGGGCATAGCGACACGCTAGCGTGGTCGCTTGCTCGCAACAGTGCGTGCCTTGGTGGCAAAGGTGTCATCGATGAGGACAGAGGGCGCAAATTCACCATAGCGCCGCGATACTGCTTGCTCGATCAGGAAGTCGGCAATGCGTGGATTCTTAGGTAGAATTGAGCCATGGAGGTAGGTGCCGATCACATTGCGGTAGCGCGCACCCTCGGTTTGGTCGGTGCCATTATTGCCCGCCCCGCGCGATACGATACCCAGGGGTGGCACACTGTGCCCAAGGGTTGTGAGGCCGCTGTGGTTCTCATAGCCAATGACTTCGCCAAAGTCGCTGCTGGCAGTGACGATATTGCCAATCAGGCGCTGCTCGCCAGCGACTGTCTCGATATCAAAGAGACCAATTCCACGAATGATCGCTCCCTGAGTGGTCTTAAAGAATCGCCCAAATAGCTGGTAGAGCCCACACACTACCAGCATCGGCACGCCATCATCAGCGAGGCGCTGCAGGGTGGGGCCAATCGCGAGTAAATCATCCTGAATGGTAGCTTGGCCAGAGTCTTGGCCGCCACCACCTACAATGATATCGACATCGGCTGGGAAGGTGTCGCCTGGGTTATATTCAACGAGCCGCACGTTGTAGCCATACCATTCAAGCCGTCGCTTGAGTGTGAGGGTGTTACCCCAGTCGCCATAGATATTCATGGCGTGAGGGTAGAGTTGGAGGATGGTGATAGTGTTGTCTTTCATACAGCATTTACCTCTGTGTAATGAGCTAATTCGCGCCGCAAGGCAAGCATGGCGGTATAGGTGCAGTAGATGCGCAAGGGGGTGTCGCGGTTGGCCTGGACAAACTCTGCCAGAGCTTGCTTAAGGCCAGGTACAACGCGCCGAGCTTCTACCTCATCATACTGGAGGCGCAGCGCCATATCGTAGGCGCGCACACCACTCACCATTGCCACGCCAGTGGGCCGAAGCGTGTCGAAGTCGACATCCCATAGCCAACTCATATCGCGGCCATCGGCGTACTGGTCGTTGATGGCAATCATTGTAGCAGTCTTGTGAGGGTCAAACGATGCCAGGCTCAGGCGGAAACCGCTCGGGTTCTTAACGAGGACAAGCTCGCAGGGCTGGCCATTGACGGTCAGAGCTTCGCCGCGGCCAAAGGCTGGCTCGACCTGAGCTAGGGCAGCGAGCATGGCGGGTGTATCGAGTTTATCCTGCAGTATAGTACGGACGAGGGTAAGTGCGCCTGCAGCGTTTTGGGCATTGTAGCTGCCTTTGAGCTTAAGTGAGACAGGATGATCGGAACTGTCGAAGCGGAAAGTGGCAGCTTGGTCAGATAAGTGGCATAGTGTCACATCAGCATCGGTGGTGGCTGTAGTCTGGCCTGAGGCGCTCCGCATGGTATCGTCGCTTGGGAAGAGGTGGGCAAGTGATGGATCGACGCCATAGTGGCTTATTGGTGCTGTGAGATCAGCGGTAAATTCTTGCTGTGTCAGCCGTGGGTCGTCGCCATTGAGAACAATGCCATTTGTGGTGCGCATGGCGATGGTGTGAAGCAGCTGCGCCGTGTAGTCAATCTCGCCAAAGCGATCGAGTTGGTCGCGCAGGACGTTGAGTAGTAAACAATAGCGTGGGGCAACTTGCTTGACGAAATGCACCGCATGCGCTTCGTCAAGCTCGAGCACGGCAATATCCGCCGGCAAAACACCATGGGTATCAACCGCCTCAAGCAGTGCTGCTGCCACGCCGCGGGTAAAGTTGCTCCCCGTGCGATTAGTAAAGACGCGGAGGCCTTGGCTTTCCAGTAGAGCTACAACCATCTTGGTAGTGGTTGTCTTGCCGTTAGTGCCACTTACTACCACCACACCATGCGGTAGAGCATCAAGCGTACGGGCAAGAAAGTGCCGATCGAGTTTCTCGACGACGAGGCCTGGCAATGCCGAGCCACCACCGCGCAACCGAGCTGCGCGCTGCACCCCTTTGCCCACAAGAGTTGTAATACGAATCATGGTGTTTATTATAGCATGAATTACCCTTTATTTATGGCGCGATATATAGCACAAATTACGCTAGTGCGCTACAATGCATAGTATGATAGTGGTTGGATTTTTTGCGTGGTGGTATGGCGCTGGGTGGTGGCAGCGGATCACGATGGTATGGGGGAAGCTGGTGAGTGTATTTGACTATTTTTCAATTGATCTCTTGGTGCGAACGTGGTTTGCGCCGTTTCGACAGATATCGGCAGGAGCGGTGGATGGGCCGATTGGCGTGCAGATTCGGGCGTTCTTCGACCGCCTGATCTCGCGGACGATTGGCGGCATCGTGCGGAGCTTTATGATTATCTTTGGCATTGTAGCGCTCGCAGTAACTGCTGTGGTGGGGCTTGTCTTTATTATTGCTTGGGCGCTTGTGCCCGTGTTGCCACTGCTGGGGGCAGGGCTTGCGATAGTGGGGTGGCTGCCATGGTAAGTGACTTTCACTATGATAGCTTGCGTGCTAAGAAGGCTCGCTTGGGTGTGCAGATGGGCCGCTTCGACCACTGGTGGTGGGTACCATTTTTGCTACTCGTAGCAGGGGCAGGAGCATTGCTGGCGATTGAGCTGCCTCTGGGGTGGTTTATCGCGAGCTTTGCTGTGGTACCATATGGGCTTCACCGGTGGTATCAGAGTGAGATTGCCCATTTGCCCATCAGCGGTAGTACGGCTGACGGTTTGCTCACTGGTGACGTCCTGGGCCGATTACCCGCTACGCCGACGCCGCGTGATATCGCCTGGGCACTGCGCTCAGTCAATGATGGGCTGTTTATGGCATTGCGACTCGGCCTCAGCCCGGCGCTCATGCAGGATCTCGTGAGTGACGACCCGAGCATTATGCCCGAGTTTTGGCAATTTGCTGATCGCATCCGCCAGTACAATCAACTTGAACAAATCACTGGTAGTGTGCTCATGGTGGCTTTGGTGCGCAGTATACCTGGTTACCAGAATATTCTGGCGGAACTCCAGCTCGACGACGAAGATCTCGATGGCGCGGTGCAGTGGCAGCACCACTTGCGCCAGTTGGTAGCGCAGATTCATCAGCCGCGGCGCACTGGTGGGGTGGCGCGCGATTGGTCGTTTGGTTATATCCCACTGTTGCGCCGCTTTGGGCAGAATATTAGCGAGCAAATTAGTCGTGGCGGCGGGATGTTCTCTGTTGATGTGGCGTCGCATACCAAGGCGATTGATCAGCTCATCGACATCTTTGGCACCCGTGGGCGGCAGAATGCCGTGCTGGTAGGGCAGGCTGGCACGGGCAAGACGACCATCATCCACGCCTTTGCCGAGCGGCTACTCGATGCCTCGGCGCATTTGCCGAGTAGTCTCAAGTTTCGACAGGTGTTTATTCTCGACTCATCATCGCTCATAGCTGCGGCGCCAGGCCGAGGTGAGCTCGAGAACCTCGTCATGCGCGTCCTTGGTGAGGCGTATACTGCCAAGAATATCATCATTTGCCTGGATAATGCTCAACTATTCTTTGAGGAAGGGATTGGCGCGGTGGATCTTACCAATGTACTGCTGCCTATTCTCGAGGCAGGGCGCCTGAGGGTTATTCTGAGTATGGATGAGCAGCGGTTTTTGCAGATTGGCCAGCGTAACCCATCGCTTGCTAACGCGCTCAATCGCATCTCCATAGCACCCACAAGCGAAGCTGAGACACTGCGCGTCTTGCAAGAGCAAGCCGTCATTACCGAGGGGCAGCGCCAGGTGGCTTACCGCTATCAAGCGCTGCACGAGGCGTATCGACTAAGTGCGCGCTATATTCATGATCTTGCTATGCCGGGCCAAGCCATCAAGCTACTCGAGTCGGCCGCGAGCTACCACGAGGATGGTATTGTGACAAAGCAATCGGTGCAGCAAGCTATTGAGCAGACGATGGATGTGAAAATAAGTGTGGCGAGTACTGCCGATGATCGCGAGCGGCTGCTCAATATGGAGGCGCTCATCCACCAGCGAATGGTCAACCAAACGCGAGCGGTCAGCGTGGTAAGCGACGCCCTGCGCCGAGCACGAGCCGGTGTGCGCAACCAAAATCGGCCAATTGGCACCTTTCTCTTTCTTGGGCCAACAGGAGTGGGTAAGACAGAGCTGAGTAAGGCTCTGGCTGACGTGTACTTTGGTGGTGAGGGCAAGATTGTCCGGATTGACCTCAACGAGTATGTTCGGCCTGAGGATGTGTCGCGCCTGATTGCTGATGGCGCTGATGACCCAGCCAGCTTAACCGCCCAGGTGATGAAACAGCCCTTTAGCGTGGTATTGCTGGATGAAATTGAGAAGGCCGCACCAGAGGTATTGGCAACCTTGCTGCAGCTGCTGGATGAGGGGATTCTACGCGATATCAAGAACCGCGAGGTAAGCTTCCGCGATGCGATTGTTATTGCCACGAGTAACGCTGGGGCCGACCGCATCCGCGAATATATTGAGCATGGCTACAAGCTTGAGCAATTCGAGCAGCAGTTTACCGACGAGCTCATTAACAGTGGTCAGTTCCGTCCCGAGTTCCTCAACCGCTTTGACGAAATCGTCCTCTTCCGGCCGTTTACTAAGGAAGAACTGGTGCAAGTGCTCGACCTCATCCTCGAGGGGGTCAATGCCACGCTCGCCCAGCAAAAGGTCTCGGTCGCGGTAGAGTATGATGCTAAGCTCTTTCTCGTCGAGCGCGGCTACGACCCACGGCTTGGTGCCCGCCCGATGCGCCGTGTGGTGCAAAAAGCGGTGGAGAATACTGTGGCGCGCCAGATGCTGAGCGGCAGTGTGGCGCCTGGCAGCACGATTACCGTCACGCTTGAGCAAGCTCGCCAAGCCTTCCAGACCGATGGCGCACCAGAGGTTGTGACAGCAGATGAAATTATCCCACCAGAGTATAAACGGTAAAAGTGCAGCACTTTCGAACAATCAGCCTTAGCTCTATAAGGGAATGATAGTAAGAAAGTGCTCATTCTATTGATGGACCACGCATTGGAATAAGAAGAGCGAAGATATGAAGGGGTTCTCGAGGACGCTTGAAAGCGCAGGCTCGCCATCCTTAGGAGAAAATTTAAGAGCAAGAAGTGGCACTCTTACAGTGCTAGAAGTATTTTGCAGTATATAACCTCTAGCAATGCGGGCCAAAGCCGCGTGATTATTGGCCTTGGTTTGGTTGCATAAATCCTGGGCGGAAGCTTGGCTTCATGGCTGGTTTGCTGTAGGCTGGCTGTGGTTGGCGCGGTGTGTGCACGGTGTTGTCGCGCCGGCGGGCATAGGTGGCAGTGCCTGGTCGCGATCCTGATGGGTCGCGTGGCCCACCGCAAGTACCTCGGAGGCGCTCGTTGTTCATATAAGGTGCTTCGTCATCAATACGGCTACTATCGGCCGCAATTGGTCGGCAGCCCATCATAGTGTGTGAGCTTTGGTAGCGCAAGTGGTTGGCGCGGCGCTCTTGGATGGATTGATGCTGGCGCTGGTCGACGCGTAGTGACGACGTTTTAGCACCATTGACGATGGTTCGGGTATTGCGCGCGACGCCATTGGTGTGTATGCTCGATCCGCGCAAGCGATGGAGTCCTCGGGTCATACCTTTATTATACACAAAAAAGTGGTATAATGGATAGCGCATGCGGGTGTCGTACAGCGGCTAGTATACAAGTTTTCCAAACTTGGGATCGGAGTTCGATTCTCCGCACCCGCACCATTTCGGAACAAAATTGGAAACGGTCGCCCTGTAGGGTGGCTTTTTCTAGACTTTGGCGGAGCCAAAGCTCGAACCTATTTCGAGCGTAAAAGCTGAACCTGTGCAGGCTCGGCTGCTGGTCAAGTAGCCCCGCGTCGAATCGCTGAGTCTATACTACCTTGGTATCTTATGCGGGCTGTTACATACCTGGAGGATAATAGTAACGCAGATGAAGCTACCGACGAAGTACAGCAACAATTTACGTTAGCCATGAGACAATGGAAGCATGAAGCTTCTTATCACTAGGCATGGCCAAGCTGATGGTAATGCCTGCGGCATTACCATGGGTCAACGCGATAGCAAGCTGACTGTTCTTGGCGTTCGGCAGGCGGAGCGTAAGGCTCTAAAAATTAAGAAGCTATCTCAGAAAATTGATCGTGTCTACACATCTGATCTTGGAAGGTCTGTGCAGACTGCGCAGATCATCTCGGACACACTTGGTCTACAGAAGGCTACTTCTGACAAGGATCTACGAGAAATTAGTTTTGGAAAATACGAGGGGTTGCCCTACGATGCCATTCCGCATATAGAGGGTGGTTATATGAAAGTGCGATTTCCTGATGGAGAATCAAACGAGATAATGGCCACACGAGTTATCAATGCGGTAAATCGTATATACGAAGCCGGCAAGGACGCATGCGTATTAATCGTAACGCACTCGGGTCCGATCACTGTAATTCTCGCGAGCTATTATGGTAGGGACTTACAGGCGATGTTAGATGACAAGATTGGGAACGAAGAGATAGTTGAGCTGCAAGTTGATAGAAAATTAGCCAATCCTATTGGCAACAAGGAGTAAAACAAGATGGAAAAGGCGCATATCGCAGAATTTGAATATGATAAGCACGAGATAGAGCGAGCCTTATTCTTCCTGTCGAATGCTTTGCAAGACTCTGGACATAACACCAAACCAGTATTGCTTCATTCGATTCAAGTTGCAGAGATGCTCTGGGAGAGAGGTTTCCCGCAAGATGTCGTGATTGCTGCGGTTCTTCATGATGTTGTTGAAGATACAGATATTACTATCGACGATGTCGGGCAAAGCTTTGGACATCAGGTTGCAGTGTACGTCGATGCTCTCACAGTTTCAGATACTCAAGACATCATGCAGTCTTTTGCTCGCACGGCTGAGCTTGGTAGCGAGGCCCTATCAATCCGCGCAGCAGACCTCATTCAGAATAGTTACTACTATCACTTGGCTTCGACTGATATGCAAAAGCGACTCCGTGATAAGTTTGTATATTTTATGGAGCTATCTGGTGAGCTACTGGATGAAGCTCTAGTAAGTGAACTTAGCAAAGCTTATAGGCGGAATGTTGAAACTATTTGATCTAGAGCTTTCTGTGAAATACGGTTTATAAGGCTAGCTTTGGGTCGAGGGCTGAGCCTGCACGGGTTCAGCTTTTACGTTCGAAATAGGTTCGAGCTTTGGCGTATATTGCCACCACAGATGCAAGAAAATGAGCATTACTTCGCAAACGGAGCGATGTTTTTGTTGAGAGCAGCGAATCAGACTGGATGAAGAGAGGTCGTAGCCTCTTCTTTGGTTTGGCGTGGCCCTAAAGGGTGCAATACTTTATAACAATTACACTAAATCAAGTGAAAAAGGAAGGATTAGGCACGATACTGTTGACATATATGCAACATTGTGCTACCATCGAACGGATGTCACAAAAAAATAGAACAAAACACGGCAAAGCCTATAACGAAAGTCCTGAGAAGCGCTGGTTTGACCGAGTAGTGGCGGTTCCTTTGCTGGTTTGTATGGGCTCGGCTGCTCTCGTTGCCGCTGCGGCGATGCATAAGGAGCTCGGCGATGGCCCAACGCTCTTCGTGCAGGAGCGCTATGGCAGTGATCTTGATAACCTCGTTAAGGTGCCAAAGTTGCGGACACTCCGTGGTGCAGTGCGCAACACTGCCTCGGCTAATGGCTACAACCACAGTGGTGCTGGGCCAATTGGTAAGCTTGTGCGCAAAGCACATGTAGACGAAGCCCCGCAGCTATTGCAAGTATTGCGTGGCAAGATGGCAATCGTGGGGCCAAGGCCACTAGCAACAGGCGAAGTGTATAATGATATCCTTGCTAACCCCGACATCCCTGAAGGTCTTAAGCAGCAGTGGATCGACGCACGTAAGACGGCTCTCCCAGGCATTATGGCACCCTATAGCAAAGATCAGCATGGGCTTGGCTACAAACTGGATATAACTCATACCATCCATATAATGGAGCAGGACGTCGTGTATGCTGAGACAGCCTCACTAAAGAAGGATGCAAAAGTAGTTGCTGCAACGCTCGGTATGGTAGCGACAGACCTTGTACAAAAGCTTATGCCGCGGTCTGCCCGTGAGTGGTTGCAGGCTAAGACAGGCTTAGCATCGCATTCAACAGGCCAAGAGCATGCGGAGAGCGATGTTGTGGTGGCGCTGCAGCAAGCGCATACTCAGCCTACACGGCGTGCTGCGTAACGTGAGCCCAAAAGCCTTCACTTTCTCTGCCAGAATAGGCTATTTTTGCTCACTATTCTACCTGGAGAAGCAGTGATGTATTGCTGGTATTATAGTAGGTACTTTGGGGATAGTTCTGCTATGTCACCCGTAAAATTCTCTATTTTCTCAAGTAGTGGTCTCTTGAAATAACAGTGGAGCAGTGACCGCAGCAAGATGCGTATACTCTATGTATTAGAGTGATAGAAGGGGAGGGAGCGCGCATCATATCACTGATCCCTTGTGGTACAATAGAAAGAGATTTTTGCGAGAGGTTTTTCTCCTCTCACGAAGCATGATTATTTTAATGTAAAATACCCCTAGGGGTATGGGGGACGCAACCATACTATGCCAGCACCATTCTCATTTACCATCACTCACCGCATGCCGCAGACGTTGGCGCGGACAGGTGTGATTCACACCCCGCATGGTGATATCAAGACGCCAGCCTTCATTGTCGTGGGCACAAAGGCAAACGTGAAAGCAATGGTGCCCGAGATGGTAGCTAGCGTGGGTGCACAGGCTGTCTTGGCTAATGCCTATCACCTCTATCTGCAGCCAGGGCACGAGCTGATAGAGAAGGCCGGATACTTAGGTAAGTTTATGCACTGGAGTGGTCCGACCTTTACCGACAGTGGCGGTTTCCAGGTGCTAAGCCTGGGCTCGGGCTTTAAGAAGGTATTAGCGATGAGCACTGATGTGGATGAAGAGATTGCGATTGCTAAGAAGTCGAGCCGGCACGCCTGGGTGGATGATAATGGTGTGATGTTTAAGTCACACCTCGATGGCTCATTACATAAGTTTACACCAGAGCTGTCGATGCAAATCCAGGCAGGGATTGGGGCGGATATTACCTTTGCTTTCGATGAGCTGACGTCGCTGATTGACCCGTATGAATACCAAGTGGAGGCATTGGCGCGTACCCATGCGTGGGCGGAGCGCAGCCTCGCAGAGGTCAAGCGCCTTCGGGCTGCTCGGCCAGATAAGCCGTATCAAGCGCTTTTTGGTGTCTTACAAGGGGCGAATTATGAAGACCTGCGTAAGCAAACCGCAGCACGCCTTGGCGCAATGGATTTTGATGGCTATGGTATTGGTGGGGCGCTGGAGAAAGAGACAATGGCTCAGACTATCCAGTGGATGAACGATATCTTGCCCGAGAACCGCCCACGACATTTGCTTGGTATTTCGGAGCCAGATGATATCTTTGCGGCGATCGAGCAGGGTATTGATACCTTCGATTGCGTAAGCCCAACTCGCGTAGCACGCAACGGTGCGGCCTACACGCCGCATGGGCGGGTGAATATGCGCGGGACGAAATATCGCGAGCTGTTTGCGCCTATTATGGCGGAGTGTGACTGCTACACCTGCCAGCACTACACTGCGGCCTATATCTGTCACCTGCTTCGTGCCAAGGAGAGCCTGGCGGGGACATTGCTGTCGATCCACAACGAGCGCTTTATCATCAAGCTTGTCGACGACATTCGCCACAGCCTCGAGGATGGCACATTCTACGCCTTTCGAGATCATTTCTTGGCACAGTATTATCGTCGGTAGCGACTGATAAGCTTTGTAGATATAGTATGCATTCACATAACAACTGGTGAAGAGAGAGTTTGCATAGTAATCCCTTTCCCATCATCAGCCCTTTCTCTCACCACCGTCTCTTTAAGAACGCTAAAAGGGTCTTAGTATTTTCCTAAAAACTAGGCTCTTCAATGATCATACTGCAATAATCACCACGGGCAACTTTTTGTTCTACCAGGGCGAAAGTACTGTGTTCTTCATATTCTGAGAGAGATGCAAATCTATTGCAGTGAGCAACTCGCTCGCTAGACACGCAAACGAAATGGTGTGAAGTTAGTGGTGGTGTCGTAGGTATCGACGGATTCGCGCCGCTTGAGCACGGCGATGACGCGGTAGGTAAGTGGCAGGCAGACGACCTCAACGGCAAGCTTGAAGCCAAGCCCGACGGCGATATAGTTGAGCAGTGCCCCCCCCGTGAGCTGCCCGCCAAAAGCAACGACGCAGAATATAACGGTATCAAATAAGCTCCCCACTACTGTCGATCCAAGTAGGCGCAGCCATAGCTGTCGACCCTTCATGATAACCTTGAGCTTAGCAACGATGTACGAGTTGAGGAAGCTCCCCGTTAGGAAGGCAAGCAAGCTCGCCACAACGATCTGCGGGAAGAAGCCGAGCACTGCCTCGTAAGCGGCTTGGTCGTGGTACTCTGCCGCCGCGGGCAGATAGCGCACCAGTGTAAAGCAGCCAATCGCTAGCAGCATTACCCCAAAGGCCGTCCAAATAGCGCGGCGTGCCCGGCGATAGCCATAGACCTCTGTCATGACATCATCAAAAATATACACGAGCGGGAAGAGTACTGCCCCACCATCAAGGATAAGTGGGCCCAGTGCCACCAGTTTGGTGGCGGCAATGTTAGAGATGAGCAGCGCCGCAACATATACTGCGAGAATAACGCTAAAGTATCGATAATTTTCATTCGTGTGTTTCATGCTTCGTTTATCATACCACACCTGCCAAGAAACCTGCTATAATAAACCCATGCCCCGATAGCTCAGCTGGATAGAGCAGAGGACTTCTAAGCCTAAGGCCGTAGGTTCGAATCCTACTCGGGGCGCCATTTTTATCGTTATACCCCATCTCGATGGGGTTGTTTTTATTACATGCAACATGCATTTACATGCTGTGCGAAGCCATGCTATAGTACAGCGAGATTTATGCAAGATGTGACCAGCCACGACCTCCTCAAGCGCAATATTATCAAATATTCGTGGTTTCGGATTTTTACCAAGCGTGTCTACTTGCCGCTTATCACGGTGCAGCTGGTGAATGTTGGTAAAGTGAGTTTGGATGAGCTAGCACTGATGGTTGTTATCTCGTCTATCGTCCAGGCGGCGCTGCAGATGCCAGCGGGTTATGTGGCCGATAAGTTTGGCAACCGGCGAGCGATTATCCTTGGTGCGAGCATTGCTGTGGCGTCGCCACTGTTGTATGCTGTGTGGCCGAGCTTCTGGGGCGGGCTGATTGCCTCAGTTTTGTTCTTTGGTGGCTATGCGTTTCAGTCTGGTGCGGTCGAGGCATTTATGCACGATTCCTTGACGGCGCTGGGGCGAGCACGCGACTATACCAAGGTGATGGGCCGCGCCCAGACGTATGGATTGATTGGCAATACCGTGCTCATTATTGTAGTGCCACTCACGTACCGTATTCATCATACGCTCCCGTTTTTGATTGGCTTTTTGTCGCTTGCTGTGACAGTGTGGTTGGCGCTGAGCTTTGCTCATCCACCGCGCCGCACGACTGCACAGGATCAGCGGCCACGGCAGGCTGCTCGCGCAATCATTACTGCGAAAAATCTTGCTCTCTTTACCTTTGCTGGTTTCTTAGCTGGTGTGTCCAATAAGGGGCTAGAATATCGCGAGCTCCTCTTCCAGCACGTTGGTATTGCGGTAGAGTGGTTTGGGGTAATTGCGGCGGTCGGGAGCCTGGGTGGAGCGTTACTGGGCTGGTATGTGCATTGGTTTGACCGTCTGCGGCCACTGGCGTTCTATTGGGTCGATGCGTGGATTATGGCGCTGTGTATTGTCTTGATGGGTGTAACGCCAAGCCCAATTATCGCGGTCATTGCTGTTGTGCTATTTACTGCATATACGCGAGTGCGACCGATTGTTTTGCAGTCAAAGATTCTCAGCGAGCTGCAGCATACATACAAAGCGACGCTCCTCTCTGCGCTCAATATGTTTACATTGCTTGGTGACGTCGTGGCGATTAGCCTGCTCACTCGGATGGTAAATCAGCATGGCTATAGTGCGGGGCATGTGTGGTTTGGTGGGGCAGTTGGGGCGATTGCGCTTGGTCTGTGGCTGGTGATGTGCGTTGAGGCGCTGTGGCGTCGCAAGAAAGCCCGCTAAATTTATTTACCTACCTCATCCATTTGTCATTTTTAATCATCTGCTCTACCCAATGAAATATAGTGATGACCCCTATCATAGATAGGAAGACTCACTATAGAAGCGGTGATAAGCCTGGGGATAAGCAAGCAACTTGGTAGTATTTAGAGAGAAGAGAGGTATAAGGTAGGAAAGTTTTGAGATTGAGAATGAATGGCCGTAGGTAATAGACAAACTGCGCTATCTCTGCTACAATACAGCATGTCAGCAGCACAGTAAGGTTTGCTGTGCGATTGTCTGGTGGATATAGCTCAGTTTGGTTAGAGCGCTGGTTTGTGGCACCGGAGGCCGTGAGTTCAAGTCTCATTATCCACCCCAAAATAAATTCCCGGATGATTCCGGGGTTTTATTTTGGTTTGATGCTGCTTTACTACTATAAACAGTGGTAATTTTATTTTGTTATTGCCAGAAGTTCAAGGCGTATGCCTGCCGTGTCTGTTTTGTGTTTTGTACTCTTTTTCTCATGCTATGCGAGATAAGAATCGATCTTCGCAGCTTAACAGGCAAAACACTAGCGGTCGGGAGCTGATACTGAGAAGGTAGACCTTCTAAGACTTAGGCTCTATTTATGCAAAGTCTGCGCAAGATGCGGTGTATATAGCAAGAGACCTCTCATAATGAGAGGCTCTCTATTGGCGTGGTAAGACAAGCTAAGAAGCAGCTAATATTCCCATGTTGTTTCGATATCCGCCCCGAGAGTGTTGAGTCTGTTAGCAAAGTCTTCGTAGCCTCGGTTGATATTGTACACGTCACGCAGGATGGAGCGCCCAGGGGCTGCGAGCATAGCTAGCATCACGACGACGCTGGGGCGCAAGGCTGGCGGTGCGACGACATCGGCAGGCTTCCAGCGGGTAGGGCCACTGATGTAAACGCGGTGTGGATCGACCATCTCTACTTGTGCGCCAAGGCGAGTGAGGTCGGTGAAGTAAATGGCGCGGTTATCGTAGCTCCAGTCGTGCACCAGAGTCCGGCCCGTTGCTACCGTGGCGATGAGACCAAGGAAGGGGAGATTATCCATATTGATGCCTGGGAAGGGCATACTGTGGAGCTTGTCTTGTGGAGCGGTGAGAGTCGATTTGTGCAGGCTAATATCGACCAGGCGAGTCTGGCCATTGCGCGCTGGGTACTCACTGGAGAGCTCATATTGTAAGCCCATACCGCGCAGCACTGCTAGCTCGAGCTCGAGGAATTCGATTGGTGCTCGGCGGATGGTAATAGCAGAGTCTGTCACTACACCCGCTGCGATGAAGCTCATTGCCTCGATAGGGTCTTCGCTCGGACAATATTCAACTGTTTGGTTGATCTCGCTGACGCCATGGATAGTGAGGGTTGTTGTGCCGATGCCGTCGATCTGCACCCCAAGCTTTTGCAAGAAGAAACAGAGGTCTTGCACCATGTAGTTGGGGCTGGCGTTGCGAATCATCACGACGCCTGGGTGGAGCGCTGCCGCCATAATGACATTCTCGGTGACGGTGTCGCCGCGCTCGGTAAGAACAATGGCGTGCTCAACCATGTGTGGGTTAGCTGTTGCTTGGTAGTAGTCGGTCGTTGCCTCGACAGTCAGGCCAAAGGGTGCGAGACCCGCCATGTGTGGCCCCACCGTCCGTGTGCCAAGGTTGCACCCACCTGCGAATGGGATTTGGAATGACTCATATTGATGGAGCAATGGCCCCAGGAACATAATAATGCTGCGGGTGCGCTTGGCTGCGGCGATATCCATTTCGTCTAGATGGAGGGTGCGTGGCGGGGTGATCTCGAGGTCATTGTGTTCAAGCCAGCGGCAGCGCACGCCAATGCTTTCGAGCACCTCGATGATGCGATTAACTTCCTCGATCCGGGCCACTCGGCGTAGTATCGTCTTGCCTTTGTTAAGGAGGCTGGCGCAGAGCAGGGCAACGGCGGCATTTTTGCTGGTCTTTACCTCAATCTCGCCATGGAGCGAGCCACCACCATTGATGACGAAGTTTGTTTTGCCAGCTTTGTTGATGCGGACAATCTCGCTGCTCAGCACCTCGCCAATGCGAGCGATCATTTCTAGGCTGATGTTTTGGCCACCCTTTTCGATGCGGTTGATGGCCGACTGGCTCGTGCCAAGTGCTGCAGCGAGCTCGGCTTGCGTCATACCGCGCGCTTGGCGGGTTTCTTGGATGAGTGTTCCGATATTACGGAGATATTTTGCTGTTCCCATGCCTGTACAATATATCATCGGTGATATATTGTCAAACACAAGCATCTCGTGTTGCGAAAAGAAATGCGGAGGTTAGGCTGCGCAGTTTTTCTAATAGCCCACCAGCTCTTTTCTGTTATTTCAACTAGTCGTGCGCAAGGCCTCTATTTACTACACGAGCAAGTGCCTAGTCTTTAATATCAAAGAGACGCGACAGCACGTCAATACTACTGGAGAAAAAGAGAGCTATCGCAAACTCAAGACGCACGTCGTGAAGTACTGCAACTCCCCACATTGGGTAGCTGTGCTATACTACACATATGATCTGATGACTAGTGCATAGCGAGCCCCATGATATAACCAACAAACAAGGAGTATTACCCATGCACGAAACAACTATTGCTACCCTTATCACCCGTGAGCAGCAACGCCAACGCGAAGGCTTGGAGCTCATCCCTAGCGAGAATTATGTCTCTGGTGATGTACTACGGACGCTTGGGAGTGTCTTTACTAATAAATATAGCGAGGGTTACCCAGGCCGGCGTTACTATGGCGGGCAGCAGTATACCGACCAAGTAGAGCAGCTGGCGATTGACCGCGCCAAGCAGCTCTTCCGGGCTGACCATGCCAATGTCCAGCCACACAGTGGTGCTCAGGCCAATGAAGCCGTGTATTTTGCATGGTGTGAGCCTGGCGACACCATCCTCGCGATGGATCTGGGTCATGGTGGCCACCTGACGCATGGTGCGCCTGTGACGCATAGTGCTCGTGAGTATAATTTTGTTCGCTATAAAATGAAGGATGTGAGAACGGGCGAGATTGACTACGATGAGCTACATCGGATGGCGCAAGAACATCGACCAAAGATCATCCTGGCGGGTTTTAGTGCCTATCCGCGCCAGCTAGATTTTGCACGCTTTGCGGCGATCGGCCACGAGGTTGGTGCGTTGCTCATGGCCGATATGGCGCATGTCGCGGGGTTGATTGCTGGTGGGGTAGCGGAGAATCCACTTGACTATGGCTTTCACGTTATGACGACAACGACGCACAAGACGCTGCGCGGGCCGCGTGGTGGGCTCATCGTTAGCAAAGGAGTAGCGAGCAACCCACTCAAGCGCCCAGCCAAGACTCTCGAGAATATTCCGACACTCATCGATCGAGCGGTCTTTCCTGGTATTCAGGGTGGGCCACATATGCATACGATTGCCGCCAAGGCAGTGGCCTTTGGCGAGGCGCTCCAACCAGCTTTTCGTGCCTATGCTCAGCAGGTGGTAGCCAATGCCGCTGCCTTGGCGCAGGAGCTGCAGCAGCGCGGTTTTGTGCTTGTCACGGGTGGTACAAGCAATCACCTCATCTTGGCCGATGTCCACGCGAGCTTTGGGATTGATGGCAAGACAGCGGAGATTGCGATGGATAAGATCGGCTTGACGCTTAACGCTAATGCCATCCCTGATGATCCACTGCCGCCATTTCGCCCTAGTGGCATTCGCCTTGGTACGCCAGCGGCAACAACGCGCGGCCTAGAGCCGCAGCATATGCCGCAGATTGCTGAGTGGATGCAGCAAGCCATCGACTACCGTGATGATGAGGCAGAGCTAGCTAAGCTCCGCACCGATATTGCACACTTCTTGGCGGATTTCCCAGTGCCGACGGAATAGACGGAAGGTCAGAGGTTTGTCGCTGTCATTTGATAATTGTGTCTCGCTAGGTGCAGTAGTAATACATTCGCATATCTAAAACACCCGCCAGACAGCGGGTGTTTTGTTGATTGAGAGCAAGCTTAGCAGCTGCCTCGGACGATATCCTCGGTTTTGTCGCCCTTCTTGTAGGTGATTTTTGCACCCTTACCACTACCACACTGGGTAT
Organism: uncultured Candidatus Saccharibacteria bacterium; assembly: GCA_963524295.1. Lineage (GTDB taxonomy): Bacteria > Patescibacteriota > Saccharimonadia > Saccharimonadales > Saccharimonadaceae > Saccharimonas. Next base: position 86,759 of record CAURFZ010000002.1, read on the forward strand.
ACAAGACAGGAGTGTCGTTGTTTGGTGTGCCAGATGTGATGATCTTCTTCTTAAGGTCAGGATCGATCTTTGCTTCAGTTACTTTATCGTCAACAAGATTGCTACTGACTTGCGCGGCTGTTGGGTATTCACCCTTCTGGCTGTTCCATGCCTCTACCTTGGTCGAGAGCTGCGATGCAGCGCCAGCGGCTGCAGAGTCACGAGCGCGTTGCTGGATGCCGTTGTAAGCGACGATGGTAATAGCCGCTAGGATGGCGATGATCACAATCACGATGAGAAGCTCGACAATTGTGAAACCGCGCAGGTTACGTTGAGTTTTTGTTGTCATACAGAGTTACCCCTCCTTGTTACTGATTATATTACGATCATACTACGAACATTCATTAAACACAAGCTTTTTGAGCACAGATATATGAGAATATTTTTCAGAGATAGTGTGCGCACTAGCATAGGCTGAATTGTGTATAATGGTGCGCTAGTATAGCTAGGATACCTGGGCTACACGCTACCTATTGTTTTCTCAATTTAGCTAATTATTAATTCGCCGAGCCTGCATCGACCCTCGGGCGTGGATGGTCTGGCCAGTGCTGAGAGCAGCAATATCTACTGCGGCAGAGACGACAGTGGTGCTATCATTTGGCGTGGTGCTGGCTGCTTGGTTAAAGCCTGTTGCATAGCCAAAGCGAATGCTCGATACATTGCTCGCGACGCGCGTATCGAGTGCCTTACAGTAGCCACCAATATAATTGCAGGTGCTCTGCTGCCAGGGCTGGCCACACATCGTGTTGTTGCTGGGGTTGGTAGCATTAAATTCGTATTGGCTTGGCACAATAGTTCGCCGCCAGAGAGTGGTACCTTGCACAAAGTAGACAACCTTGACGGTAAGTGGGTTGTTTGTGCGGTAGAGCTTGGCGGCTAGGTCAGCTTGAGTGCGGCAGGGGTTGGCTTGGCTGTTGAGGTAGATGAGCTCGCGCTGGGTGTCGGAGGGGTTGCGATCGGTGGCATATTGAGTTAGGATCAAGACATTATCGCTCGCGTAGTGCTGTGCCCAGTTGGCTGCGATGGCCTTGCTCTCGACTTTTGTCGCTAGGCGGACGTCTTGCTCGATTTGGTCAAGTGCATCTTCCATACTATACGTCAGTGCGCCGCGCTGGTTGGAAATAACAATCGAGCTCAGCAGCCCGACTAAGGCAGCGACCAATACGCCAACTACCACGACAATAATAGGGATCACTACTAGCATTTCCACTACAGTGAAGCCACGCTCTTGTCGCCGCGCAGGGTAGATGCAGCGGATGAGCTGCTGCATTCGCTCTCGTATATTAGTGGCTACTGAGAATCGCATGGCGAACCTCCGATTGGCTAGAGCCTTGCCCATAGCGCACCGTTACCGATACACGGCTTATCTGTGGTGTGGTGGTGCTATATGGGCAATCAACGATAATGGTGGCATTAACGGGCTGAGGCAAGCCATCAGTATCGAGTGAGTGGTCAGTCGTAAGATTGCGATTAGCCGCGCGGTTTGTGCATGGCGTTGGTGTGCCGTCGCCAACTTCGCGGCGGAGCAGCTCATACCCCACAATGCTCGCCTTGGCGTCGCGATTGGCCTCTGTGGCGCCCTGGATCGTTACAATGTAGAGCTGGTAGAGCGTCCCAACAAAGAGCACGCCCAGTACCATCGTCACCAACATCTCTACCAGAGTAAAGCCAGCGTCTGGACTATGCTTCATTGGTGGTTGCTCGTGATGGTTATCGTTACTGTTGGTGCGCGCTCTAGCCGGTAGTAGAGGAAGAAGCGGCTGCACTCTTGGCTGGTGGTGACGCAGAGCGAACCATCGCGAGCGCGCGGCTCGTAGACGAAGCGATCGACTGTGGCACTATCTTTGCTAATACCATTGCTTGGCGACTGGACAAAGAGCGCTTGCTGGCCGCTACGTGATGGGTACTGATAGCTATCCTCAGACAGTCCAGGGAGGATATGGCGAATTGCCGTGCCATTAAGCGAGGTCAAAAACTGCTCGGCCGACGGGTAGCGGTGGCCTTGCTCGCCCGACGTACCAGTTGCATCGCCGTTGTAGAAGGATTCAAGGCTGCGCGCCACCGTCTCTACAGTGGTGGTGCGGGCGGTATCACGCGAGGAGCGCTGCGCATTATTGAGCGTCACCACGCCCAGCACTAGCAGCACCAGCATGATTGCCAGCACAATAATAATTTCCACGATTGTATACCCGCGTTGTACCCTCATGCAATTAGCATAAGGGTTTTGGGGTAAAAGTGCAAGAGGTGAGAAGGTGAATTGAGCTGAATCGCGGCCTACTTTGCCCCAATTGCACCCATGATTTATCGACGAAAGGATAAGAAAGGGGTGTCTAAAGGAACGGTATTCGAGACTCTTTGACGCTCTTTCGTTATGTGGGTGCAATGTTAATCGTCACCACACTAAGGAGTGCTTTGGCTTATACGAGAATGAACACCTCATGAGATGGTGTATTTTTGGCACAGAACTCCTAGCCTAATGAGGTGAAATTCCGTGACTGTTTGAGAGGAAAGAAAGTGTGAAGCTGGCAGAGAATAGGGCAAATGCAGCCAAAAAAATACTCAAGAATACGTATCTACCTTGCCTGCTTGACTACATCTATATCACAAAAACTGTTGATTAACAGGGGTAAAAAGATAAGATTATGTGCAGATGTTACACACTATTTGACTCGTCACGCTGCTGGCATCTCGAGTGGTTCTTGCACAATGGTGATGCCGAATTTTTCCTCTACCGTGCGAATAATCTCCTCACGAGCGGCAGCAAGATCGCGGTAGCTGGTGGCCGATTGATTGATGAGCACTACTGCATTCTTATCGTGTACTTTCATGCCGTGGAGGACGCAGCCTTTGAGCCCCGCTTGCTCGATAAGCCAGCCCGATGGCACCTTGACGCGCCCATCGGGCAGCGCATAGTGCGGCACTGTGGGGTAGTGCTGCTGGAGCTGAGAAAATTCTTCACTTGAAATAATCGCATTTTTGAAGAACGATCCAGTATTGGGGAGCTTGGCTGGGTCGGGTAGCTTATTAGCGCGGATCGTCATGACGGCTCGGCGAATGTCTTGCGGGGTAGGCTCTGCTATAGCGTGGGTGGTGAGATAATCCTGGACGGCTTGGTAGAAGGGTGGCTGCGGCAAACCCTTGCGCAGGCGGAGCGTTATGCTTGTGATGATATATCGCCCCATCTCGCGGCCCCGGAAAATGCTGTGCCGGTACGAAAACTCGCAGTCGGCAGCACTCAGCGACACAAACCGCTCTTGCTGGCGATCATATGCCTCGAGCGAGACGAGTGTGTCGGCAATCTCCTGCCCATACGCACCAACGTTCTGCACTGGCGCAGCGCCTGCTGTACCTGGGATAGCCGATAGTGCCTCAATGCCACTCAGGCCACTAGCTACTGTCTTGGCCACGACATCATCGAGAATCTCTCCTGCACCAATGATGATTGTTGTCGATTCGGCATCCTCAGCAATGACCGAGAAGCCTGGGATACGGTTACGCGCTACAATGCCAGCAAAGCCGCTGTCTTGAGCTAGAGTGTTGCTTCCGCCGCCAAGGACAAAGAGCTCGGCCTGCTGCTGGCGGGCCATCGTGCACACTGCCACGACATCATCATTGGTATAGAGGTCGACCATAGCATGAGCGTTGCCGCCAAGCTGCATTGTCAAATATGGTTTGAGTGAAACGTCAGTACGAATATCCATAGGTATAATATATCACTCATGATATATATCTGCAAGCCGATCTAGCCTGAATCTGGATAACAAGACGATACTATACAATATCTGTAATATATCGTGATGAAATATACCAATCGTGTCTATAGATTTGAGATGCTATAAGGAGCATGTCCCAGAGTAGTACCGATCCTTAGAGCCCAGCGTTAGGACTGTGCACCTATAACAGCAACACGAGAGAGTAATGATGTAAATTCTGCTGAGTTACAGAGGTCAAGTAACGGCTAATTCTTGCTAGACTCGACTGTTTCCTGCGCTGCCTGGATAACATGGTCGATCATTACGGCGATGGTGAGAGGGCCCACGCCGCCTTTTTCTGGGGTGAGAGTGACATCGCTGCGCTCGCGCACGCTTGGGTCAACGTCGCCAACGATAACGCCACCTTCGCTTGCTGTGCCAGCATCAACGACCACTGCACCTGTTTTGACCATATCCGCTGTAATGAGATGGGGCTGGCCAGTAGCAGTGACGATGACGTCACTTGCAGCAATGATCTCTGTAGTATTGGGTGTTTGACGGTCGCACACTGTCACAGTCAAGCCGCGGTCGCGCCACAGCTGCTCCAGTGGTGCGCCTACTAACCGCCCTCGCCCGATGATGGCGAGCTGCTTATTATCGAGGCTAATGTTGTAACCTGCCAGTAGCCAATCGATTGCTTGCGCTGTTGCTGGCGTATAGGCGGCCTGCGGGCCACTCAGGCCATCGACGTCCTTGGCGGGAGCGATGCGCTGCACGATGGCATCTGTTTGTGATGGGTCGTTGAGCGGTAGTTGGACGATAATACCGTGGATGTGTGGGTCGTTGTTTGCTCGGTCGATCACGCCCGGCATATCTGCCTCGGCAGTTGGTGCTACCTCTGTCTCAACGAGGATATCAGCAGCATAGGCTTGCTTGTAGCGCACGTAGGCATTGATTGGTCCCGATGCGTTAAGCGGGGTGATAATGAGCAGCTTGGGGGTGATACCATGCGCTTGGCGTAGGTGGCGCACTTGGCGGGCTTGGCGCTGCTTGATGAAACTTGCGAGCTCGCGGCCGTTGAGTGATAAAGTAGGCATAAGGCGTAATCCTTTCGTGAATATAATGGTTAATACTTGTAATAGGTGTCTCTATAGCAAACAGTCCTCTGGCAATACCGAGGACTACATACTATGGAGGGCCAGGAGGGGCTCGAACCCTCGACACCCTGCTTAAGAGGCAGGTGCTCTAACCAGCTGAGCTACTGGCCCATATCGCGCTTGCACTACCCGTGCAAAGCCCTTTTACTATAGCGGATAGCCTGGGGTTCTGTCAAGAGGCGGCGAGGTGAATTAAAAAGCTCTTTTGCTGCGGCGTGTGCGCTTGCTTGTCTTTTTGCCAAAAACGCATTACCATGGGGCAAGAGAGTTTAATCGGGAGAACAGCAATGGCAAATGAACAACCTACAGCACAACCAACACCACCAACTGAAGCAGCATCGCACACAGCTTCAGCTGCCAGTCAACCAGTCGTACCAGCCGCTGCGCCTGCACCAGTCGATACTTCGCCGCGCAACTACTTGGCGGTTGTCGCTCTCGCTGCGTTTATGGGGCAGTACGGCTTGGCTCGTTGGTATCGTGGCGACGAGCTGGGTAAAATCCGCTTTTGGATTGCAGTGGGCTGTACGGTAACATCGGTTGTGCCGTATGTTAATATTGTTTCGATGTTGGGGCTGTCTGTTTTGTCTGTCTGGGGTATCGTCGACTTCTTCTTGCTGACGAGTACCACAGCAGATGCAAATGGTACGCCATACGTTGCGACCGAGCGCGACAAGACGTGGGCGCAGGGGCTTAAAATCGCCTACATTGTTGGCCTTATCTTGGCGGCAGTGGCGATTGTTGTCTTCTTGATCTTGCTGGCAGCTGGGGTGGTTATGTGGCAAACAACAACGACCACAACAGGGCCTATGCGGTCGTCAACGTACTACTAGTCGTTATTGTGTATGGCAGTAGTGCAGCAAAAAAGGGGTCAGCAGTGTGCCAACCCCTTTTATATTGGTAAGTTGTAGCATAAATCATGCCATATAAATAAACCCAGAGCAACCTGGGTAATAGTAGAACAAAACTGGTACACCCGGCAGGATTCGAACCTGCGACCACTTGGTTCGAAGCCAAGTACTCTAATCCGCTGAGCTACGGGTGCGTGCTGCCTCTATTGTACCACCACTGGCATGAGAAGACAAACCGACCCCAATTTGTGAGATTGGTAGCACAAGGCCTGCATGATTGTAATGTCAAAAAGCGGATAAGAGGCTTAACATAATATACGCGTCACATAGTATAGAGATGGGATAGGGGATGATGAGGAACTACTGGTGAGATGATTCACAAAGATAGCACATACGCCAAGTGTAGTCATTAATTTGTTGATTGTTGAAGAATGCGCGGACTGGTTATTGTTGGTTAAGCTGAAGTTTTTTGCAATTGCACAAGGAAAATGATGTGGTAGAATTAAGTAAAATAATAAAAGATCTGTGAAAACAATGGAGGTAAAAATGCCAAGCATACTATATCAAAAATGGACAAGTGAATCTGGACTTGTTCCCGATGAATGGTTTAAAAACACTGTGGTTAAATCTAAGGACTCGTGCGACGACCCTGTCTATCAAGAAGTGCTACGACTATTCACCTTAGCCTATGGAGCAAGTTACTTTTCGGTACTTGAGTATGAAGAAGGTGAGCCGATGGCGCGTGAACATTATATCGATGCACTATCGTACTGCCTGGAGTATAAAGAACGGACTGAACGCCTAAATGACGATGTAGCACCCCAAGCTCCCGACACCTTCGATGCACAGTCATTGCGCGACGGCGCAGACATCATTGTCGAAATTCTGAAACCTACAATCAATACAGAATTCTGCCGAGATGCTGTTCGTCATACGATGGAGTATGCCACCGAAACAGCACTTCCTCGCCTTGCCAAGGACATGAGTCAAGATTCAGTCGAATGGCTTCGTGAAGACTACGAGTGGTTCCATTACAATAGCTACTCTGATGAGTTCGATCGTGTACATAACGTGCTTGCAACACTCGAGTGGTTTGTCGACAAAGGACTGCTAACAGACGCGGAGCAAATACAGCAGCTGCAAGACTACCGCACACAGCTCGCGGCTTTTGATGAACAGATACGTCCTTTACTGCCACGACTCCGGGGCTTGCAATTTGATGGTTTTCAACTTGACGAGTTGGCCGCTGAGCGGTGTTGGTGGCTTCACTAGTAGTTTAGTTTGTTACTGTTCCGTTATCACCCCACGCTCCGTCAAAGCTTCCTCTACTCGCTTGACGACTTGGCTGGGGGTAAGCTCGGCTTTGACAATGTAGCTGTGGACACCGAGGTGCTGGAGTTTTTTGGGGGCTTCTTCGTGACCAAGGTTAGTGAGGACGATAACTGGGATGGCCTTGCCCCATGAGTAAGCGCGGATGTGCTCGAGTGTGTCGGCACCATTGAGGTGGGGCATTTGGAGGTCGAGCAGGATGATGTCGGGGTGAGTTCGCTGCACCAGCATGATGCCAGCTTTGCCATCGCCTGCAACTTCCACCGCAAAACCAGCCGCTTCGAACTTCATGCGGTACATTTGGCTGATGGTTTGGTCGTCTTCGATGATGGCAATTTTAACCATTTGCTTTATAATAGCAGGTGTAGCATGAAAATGGAACAAAATCACCCAAAATCAAGCATGACGCCCACACCAGCAGAGCCCCTGGTAGCACTAGGTAGCGCGCTGGCCACTGCAACCGACTTTGCAGAGGTGGTAGCAGCGGTACGCACAGCGCTAAGGGTAGTTACCCAACCGACTTGGTATGGAGTGATGGTAATGGTGGATAGAGCGCCGCCGCTAATTGACTTGCCAGATGAATACGCTACCTCTGTAGATACACTCTTGCCGCTATGCAAAGAAGCAACGGAGCGCACAGTGACCGCCATGCTATCCAAGCGCCATGCACTTCGTCGCTACAACATTGCTGTAGTGTTGCGGCTGGTGTGGCAAGGCAACCACTGTGGATATATCGTGCTAGGCCCGCCAGCTGAGCGAGCCACGTATACTACTGCGCAGCGAGCCACTCTTGCAATGATAGCCCAGCAATGTGCAGTGACGCTGATGGCGCAGCAGTGTCACAATACCACGCAGCAATTCCAGCAGCAGCTCACCCAAGCAGTAGACCGCGCGACGCGCCAACTACGCGCTTCTAACCGCCGCCTGCGTGAGCTTGATGCCGCGAAGGATGAGTTTGTCAGTATGGCGAGCCACCAGCTGCGTACACCGCTCACTAGTGTGAAGGGCTATATATCGATGGTGCTAGAGGGTGATGCTGGTGAGATTAATGCCACGCAGCGCACCTTCCTCACTGAGGCCTTTACGAGTAGCGAGCGAATGGTGCAGCTGATTGGCAACTTCCTTAATGTGTCGCGCATCCGCACTGGCAACTTCACAATTGACTTCCGCCTAGGCGATGTTGCTGCGCTGGTGGCACAGAGTATCGAGTCTATCCAGCTCATTGCCGAGCGCCACCATTTGCGGGTGGATTATCGACCGCGTGGGGTTATACCACCTCTACTAATCGACGAGAATAAACTCCGGCAAGTCATCGTTAATTATATTGATAATGCCATCTACTATTCGCCTGGTGCTGATGTTATTACGGTACGACTCTACCGCAAGGACGGCTGGGTCGTGTGCACGGTGCAAGACCATGGCATTGGAGTGCCACAGGGTGAGCAGCGCAAGATCTTTACGAAGTTCTTCCGGGCGCACAATGCCCAGCTGCAGCGGCCCGATGGTACAGGGATTGGGCTATTTTTAGCAAAGAAGATCGTGCTGGGGCACCATGGCGAGCTGATCTTTCATTCGCGGGAGGGGCAGGGTAGCACCTTTGGTTTCCGTCTGCCGATCGATCGCCTCGCGCCGCACCAGAATATTTCGCCAAACGAAAATCACTCCCCGCGTGGGAAGTGAAAATCGCACATCTCCTGGGCTGGGTAAGATACCCAAGGAGTCCTCCTTTGCTTGGCACCTCTCGCACGGGTGCCAAGTGTGATATTTGCACAGTTATAGCACGGACAAACCAGACAAATGCAGTATGGGTTCTCCTGCATCTCGTGGCTTGCGATGGCTGTATCGAGTGCTGTTTGTGTTAGTTGTCTCCACCATGCATGTGCATGACACGATCAGTTTAGCATCATGATTATGGCATGTCAAGCCTTTTTTACAACATTATCGCTAGACAAGTGTCGATTTTTTTGCTATAGTGACTAAGCGGCCTCATCGTCTAGCGGTTAGGACACTGGGTTCTCATCCCAGCAACCCGGGTTCGATTCCCGGTGAGGTCACCATCAAAGGATTTATCATCCATCTGGACACGAAACAGCTCGTTTACCGCTGGTAGCGGGCTGTTTTTGTGAGTTCCAAACTTTATTTCATCGTAAGTTGGAATTTTATTGAAGATGGCAGCGAAAAAGACGGCTTTTCGCAGTGTATTACAGAGGTCAAGTAGTAGTTCGGGCAGGTGTTCCAAAATGTATTTGGCGTATTGCAAGACTTGGTCGAATTCGGCTTGTAAATTGGGCTGATTGGCGATTTCTTTGTCTAGTTTTGCTAGATCATTTTCGGCGCTAATAATATCCTCTTCCAAGTACGTAAGCGCCGTTTCGCTCGTGACAACGCGCATTCTGTCCACGGTCGCCCGAATCTGATTTTGCAGGCTCTGGCGGTACTCTAGGCGCTGTTGGTTGGCTTCTAGTTGCTTTGCTTGGAGCTCGCGCCACAATTCGGCAATAGCAGCGATAATGTCGTCAACGTACTCCGGCTTTACGGTAATTTGCGGCGGGCCGCTCATGCCGTGCGCAATCGGTTTGATTTGGATGATGAAGTTGAGGTATATACGGCGACGACTGAGAATTTGCTGAGTGAAGATGTCGCGATTTGGTCGAATATTGATGAGTCGGGTGAGCTTCTTTCATTAGGTGAGTTGTAAATTAATTTAAGGATGCGTATATGTCAATCGGCTGTGTGATGATTGCGGGTGCGCCCTGGGCGAGCTTGCAATGGTCGCACGAAAGCCGCCGCATAGCTTTCAGGGTGAGGCTTATTTCGCAAATGACAGACAGATGGCGTGTTTTGTGCGTCAGCGCAGTACACGCTAGCTGGCTTGTCTTTTTGTGAAATAAGATAACAATCATCAACTAGTATTACCAGCTTCGCCTTAAGCTCGTTCATTCTTACATCCGCTCATCTTGACTGCGCCAGCATGGTGCATGTCGAGTGATCGAGGTAAGTATGGACGTTGTTGGTGATGTAAATTGAGTGTGAAATTAATAACTAAACTGTCTTTTTTCCTGGGCAGTTTTTCGTTGTATCCAGAGACGGTGAAGCTAGCGATTATTCTCTAGAATCTCTTGCCAACTGACGCGACCGAGAGAGGTTGCAAGTAAGTCACCTAGTAAACTCGACTATTCTAGACTGCCTTTAAGCTCGTCTCGAATCAACGGCTCAAGTCGCTCGGCTTGTTCATATTCACCGCACATCTGGACAATGCGGCGCACCTCGTCGCAGTACGTTTCGTCGTTTGCAAGCCACAGATTCATCACCCACGTCTCGCGACTACTCCACCCACTATAAGTGGCTACAGCTGCTGCTTGCTCTGCTACGATTTTGGCACACTTCCTCCTTTACTTTACGTAACGGAGTCTACGTACAGGCTCGCACGGCAAACCTGTCACAGGTGGAGATTCCCCTGAAATGCTATCCCAAAAGATAAAATAGTTTTCATGGGCGAATACGACCTTGATAGGTTTGTATGAGCTGTATACCTGGGAGGTACGTGAAGTGAGTATACTATTAAAGTAGATAAAACTAGATCTGTTGTCGGAATACTAAACGCTGCTCTTTTTCCGTTAGCCCTCTAGGAACCTTTAGTGAGTCTTCTATAAGAACTTCGTATTTTACGGGCAGCGTATTATTAAGTAGGGAATAGAAGTTTGATACATCGACATTATTATCGATATGAATATAGATTGAATCTGTAGGATCACTTATCACTTCAAAGTAGTAGTTGCCAGCAAAACCGCTATTGTCCAACAGGTAGAATAACTTATCAAAGTCTACCAGCTGACCCCTAACCTTACGGGTTAGATTGTTGCGGCCTAAAACTTCAACGCAAGTCGTCTTTATGTTACATCTGCATCTATATAGCCTCGCCCTATCTTGTGTATTAAGTCGTTTCATCGAAACTCCCTCCCATGCACTCTATACTTCCGTTGACGTACGCTACATCGTCCAATTCAGGTCTGCTATCAATGTGGAGTAGCTTGTCCTGTGTAACATTTCCTATACATGAAACATGAAGCTCGCTCATCCATTATCCTCTCTGTTCCGAAACATACGGTATGTTTTATTCTTTAAATTTTATTATGATTGTTTCTGGCTAGGTTATCAAACGTATGATGGCTATTTAAGCTATAACGTAAACCAATAATCAAGGAGTGTTATGAAATGAAGTTAAATGAATCGTCGTTTCTTTTAGGGGAAGAGCTAGACTTTGAAAAGGTTCATATGATATCTAACGATAAAATTAGCGTATCGCTATCCGAACATTCGCGCGTAAAAATAGAAACATCAAATAGGAGGCTTATAGAATTACTTAATAAAGGAGAAGACATATACGGCCTTACCACTGGAATTGGAGCTCTTAAGGGTATAAAAATTAACACCTCCCATGAAGACATTCAGGAGGGTATCATACTATCTCACGCCACTGGGTCGGCGCCCCTATACCGAAAGGACATATTAAGGCTATGATGTTAATCATAGCCAATTCTCTCGCTAAGGGATTTTCTGGGGTGTCTGTATCCGTAGTTGAAAGATTTTTATACGACATTATACCGGAAGTGCCCAGTAAGGGGTCTGTAGGGTCAAGCGGAGATTTGACCCTATCGTCACACATAGCATTGGCAATTATTGTAGGGGTCATGTTTATCTAAATGGCAAAAGAACGGAAGCCCTAGAAGCCTTAAGTGAGAAAAATCTGCATCCCTTAAGGCTTAACTATCGCAACGGTCTAGCTTTAATAAATAATACATCTTATACCACAGCTCTCGCATCAATTGTAGTGTACGAATCAAGAAAGCTGTCCATGATTGCCGATCTCGCAGGTGCACGGAGGTATACGTGAGGCTCTTGAGTATGCATCACATATAGCGAAGATTGAACTCAATAGCGTGACTGATAATCCGGTATTCATAAAAAACGAAGAAACAAACCTAGTAGAGGTTATGGCTGGCGGAAATTTTCACGGTGAGTCTGTTGGCATCGCTATGGACGCTCTAGCTATCGCAATAAGCGAACTTGCAAATATCTCAGCCAGAAGAATTGCTGCTCTACTTGATGATAGATTTAACAACGGTCTGCCTGTGTTCCTTAGGGCGACAGAAAAAATGAGAACAGGGCTAATGATTCTGCAGCATACTACAGCCTCACTAGTCTCAGAAAATAAAGTATTAGCCCATCCAGCGTCGGTTGACTCTGTGCCAACATCTGCCAATACCGAAGACTTTGTAGATATGAGCTCGGTCTCCGCCCGTAAGGTGGTCGACATATTAGATAACATCAAGCACGTATTAGCCATAGAATTAATGGTGGCGGCACAGGCCATAGATTTACGTGACAAGTCAAAAATGGAACAAATTTAGGCACAGGAACTAAGGTTGTCTATGATTTTGTGCGCCAAAAAGTACCTATGCTCAAAATAGACACATACTACAAACCGTACGTAGATGGTCTAGTTGACGATCTGTATGACCTCATAACTAGGGACGGCCTAGAGTTTATAAAGTAACAAATCCACCCCGTCCCATTCCTCAACCACTGTGGTCAAAGTATACATAGCGATGGTTTTCGCATTGTCGTATATTTGTTTTGATGTAAGCTTCTTTAGATCTCTCAAGTTAAAGAGGCTAATGTTGTCGGATTCGCCACTAGCTATATCATGTATCGGATTTTCCGAAGTAATAAACGCATAACTTATGTCCGTGTGATAATGCCCGCCACCAGCAGGATATGTGTGAATCGCGATCGGTTGAGGATGCAGTTTCACTCCAGGCAATGAAGTAAGCCTATTGTAACGCGGCTGCAACAACCTTAGCTGGTTTTTGTCGTAACCAGATTCTTCGGCTATTTCCCGTAAGACCGCTTGCCACGGTGTCTCGTCTAGCTCGACATGCCCACCAAACTGCAATAACCTGTTTAGCTTGCGGTGCTTATGTAAAATAATCCGAGGTTCAGCACCCTCTGTTATTTTCACAATATACCCGCTAACGCAGGTATCGTGCTGACCAGGCTGGTCGTGTATATGAGGCATATTATAAATTTTACTTTAATTGTGGCGTGCGGTCAAAAGGATACACAAGGGTATCTTTAGGACAGGTAGGTTATAAATTGCGCTATTTGACACAATGTAGCTACCCAGTTGTATTTATTAGCAGAAGAGAGCTTTGCGCTATATCTCCGGAGGGTATCTCCAGAGATATTTGCTTGAGGAGCTCTTGACCGCTAAATATAAAGTAAACCCCAAAACGGGAGGCAACCATAACAAAAACTACTGCATCCAAAAATCAGTACGCCGATTCGCGCGATTCCATGACAAATCTGCTGTTTCGAAAATGGACAATCGCAATTATTCTTTCGCTTGGTGCTGAGACCAAGCGTTATTCCATGCTACACCGCTCTCTTCCGGGCGTGACTCAAAAAGTGCTCACCGAGCACCTCAAGCAGCTAGAGCGCGCCGGCATCGTCCGGTGCTTCGCCCCAACTCAGCCCCTCCCAATCAGCCCTTGCCAGTGTATACACCCTCCATTTCACTGCCTCGCCCGCAACT
>CAURFZ010000003.1:0-13708 GCA_963524295.1 uncultured Candidatus Saccharibacteria bacterium
TCCGCTCCACTAGACGGTTACCATCAGGCGATACGCGGAGAACATGGCCAGCAGACTTTAAGATGTGTTCAAGTGATTGTGCGTGGCCGCAACCGTGACCAAGGAGCCAATCCATGACGTCGAGAGCCAATGACTCGTCGTACATATCCCAAGGACCGCTTCTTTGGATGCAAGCGATAACTGCGTCATCTGGATAGAAATTGTCAATGTTGTCGCTGAGTTCATCGATGCGCAGTTCAAGTGCCATCTGAGCTACGAGTCGATTATCTCCATTTATCGCCTGCTGGATCCACTCTTTAATACCGTGTCTCATAAACTGAGGAACGTTGTCGATCAAACTGAACTCAGATTGTTGATTTCTTCTTACTGATAGTGGCGTCCATGGTTTAACTGTCATGTTGTCAGTTCCTGCGATATTGGAGGGTGAGTTGTTCTATGTGTTGCGATTTGTATGGGTATATATCATTCTGATTTACCTTTTCCTATCATAATCGCAAATGGCAGCCCTTCTGTCCCGATTTGTGTTATTGATCGAATCCATGCGGCCCATTCTGGAGGAAGGATTTTTATATTGTTGTTGCCCACAAGTACCGCCATCGTGATAATGAGCAACACGCTGAAGGCAAGCGAATATCGCACTATTGTCTTCGACAAGATTCCTGTGTCCGCTTTGTCGGCTGCTAAGTCGATCGATGCTGCTAGCTCCGGTGCATCCTTGCTGATGACATCGTAAGCCTCGGGTCCTGCTGTCGCATCAATAGGCAGTGTTTGAGTGTAAATTAGTTGCTCAAGATCTAGACCGAGCGGAGTTGCGAATGTGTCGGATGTTTTGATTGTGGCATCGCATTCTTTCAAAATTGGCGAAAAGTCAATGGCGGCAATCGACTTTGCCAGTCGCTTGTTCAAGTCTTCGTTGAGAAGATGCAACTTGCTCATTGTCTGAGTGAGTGAAGTGATCAGCTCAGAGTTGTTGGAGATTGAAAGTGAAGTTTGTTGGATATGCGAAAGGACTGTCGCGCTCAATATTGAGGTGGTCGACGTTAAATTGCGTCGCATTTCGGGTGTGAAGACAATTGGCGGCAGTTGAATCTGAATTTTGCTCAAGTTGGCAGCCCAGTCCTGTTGAATTTTCTGGCTCGTGTCGGCGATCGCCGATACTGCCTGAGTGAGTGATTCTTGTGTCTCTGGTGATATTGCGATCCTATTCATGCTTGCAATAGATGAATCCAGGGCGGCTGCACTAAGTTTGGCAATCTGGACAAGGTTCGTGTCGGTCACGATATTTGCGATTGACGCTTGTTTGTGCTGATCGCGATTCTCGATATCTGTCATTTCTGCTTCTTTGTATCCTTGAGTATATGGATGGTTGTGGTTGTCGGTCATGAACCAGCCGCAGCCCTCTCCTTCGCCCACTCCCGACAGGCTCGCCTATATCGTGGCCACTCCGTTCGCCAGTGAATGCCGTCGTGGGCGGGGCAGACTGGCTGGTCGCACAGGATCTGCTGGGTGATCCAGCCGAACCTGGTGTCGGCGTACTCGGCGGCGCGTTCGCGTAGGTCGCGCCACTCCGGCGCTTCGTCGAGCGGCTGGCGGCTACGCAGTGCCATTCGCCAGAGCTGCCGCAGTTCCTGAGACTGCTCACTGGTGTCGATCTTGCCTGCGCCGTCTCGGGTGAGATCGTCGGGGATCTCGCCACGTGGCTTGAGCACGTGGCACCTCCGGCAGAGCCCGCGAAGGTTGCTCAGCTCGATCGATCCGCCGTCGATATGGTCAACTTCGGTGGCTCGCCGCTCGTTGCAGCTAACGCAGCGGCCGTCGTTCTGTGCCAATACCTCCTGGCGAAGCTCGTCGCTCAGTCGCGGCCTGGTGTAGGCCAGGTCGAGAGCAAGGAAGGTGATCATGTTGGTGGAGATGATCAGCGCAGTCAGCGGGTCTGTGCTGCGGCCATCGCGTATCGCCTGCCGGACGTAGCGGATCTTCTCGGCCTGCTTGCGGCAGTGCTCTGAGCAGAAGCCGACGTGTTTCTTTCCAACCTCGGTCGGGTCGAGCGGCTCAAGGCAGCTGGCGCAGAGCCCAACCCTCCACTCCTGCTCCACGGGCACAGGGCACGCCTTCTTCCATGCAACCGAACCAAGCACCTCTGCTGTGAGCAGCCAACACAACTGTGTGCGACCGCAGCATCAGCGCGACAACTTTGTCAGTATCCCATCGAGGGGTGCTGGCAGCGGTGGGCGGAGAGTAACGGTTGCGTTGCACTGCATCGGCTGCGACAGTAGCGCTTATCAGGAGCGAAACTCGCTCCCCATCCACTACAACCCCGCTCTCCTGGCTCCTTCAACCCTGCACTACTTCTGCAGGAGCGTCAGAGCCTCCACCCCAATCTGCTCTGCCATCTTCTCTAGGCTCTTGAGGGTGAGGTTGCGCTCGCCACGCTCCACTCCGCCCATGTAGGTGCGGTGGACGCCAAGAACGTCTGCGAAGGCTTCTTGGCTCAGGCCTCTCTCCAGCCGGTAGGCACGCAGGTTCCTGCCCACCGCCTTCTGGAGGTCACCAACAGCCACATCTCTCAGCCTGGCCATCTGCTACTTGAAGGTCTACAGACTGATGAGTAGCATCGAGCGGTGCGAGGTGCAGACGATGCGCGGTAGCGGAGGGGAGGAACGCCATGGTCATCACTCTCCAGGCGCTATCTGAGGCCCACATCTCCACCATTCTCGAGGCGTGCGCGGACTGGCCGGAGCTGGCGCAGTATGGCCCGCCCTACTGGCGGCCGAGGAGCAGCGCGGAGCTGCGCCGCAAGATCGTGGACACGGCTGGCCCGCAGCCTGCTACGTCCTACAGCTTCGTCTTGGCAGATAGTGATGGGCGGCTGGTCGGCGAGGCCTCGATCCATGCCATCGACTGGCGCAGCCGCATCGCTCAGGTGGGCATCTGCATCTGGCGGCCGAGCGATCGGGGCCAGGGCTATGGCGCGACGGGCAGTCGGGCTGTCATCGACTGGGCGGTTGGCTACTTGGGGCTGCGTCGCCTGGAGGCGTGGATTGTGGAGGGCAATGCTGCGTCGCTCGGCCTCTTCCGCAGTCTCGGCTTCGTCGAAGAAGGCCGGCTGACGCAGCGGTACCTGGTAGGCAGCCAGCACCTGGACATGCTGGTGCTGGCACGCATCACCGGGGTGTAAGGAGGTGGGCGCGGGGAAGTGAATGGTCGGCGGTGGCCAGCTGTTCGCTGTTCCCTGCTTCTTAGTCCAATATCGCTGTTCTCCGTCGGCTGCTGCCGCTGGTCTGGCCTTCGCGCCTCGCGTTGCGGTTGGCTGCGGTCGTGCAAGCAGACGGTGCTTGGGGGAGAGGAGGCAGCATGCGGCCTGAGCAGCCAGCAGGTGAAGCGGAGCGCTGTCCTGCGTGGTGCGCCGTCAACCACGAGGCGAGCGATGAACTTGATGACGTCATCCACGAGAGTGCTTATCTCCCCGTGGCGGGCGTTGTCCCTCAGTACGGGAACGGCGACGGTGGGCCCGAGCGACAGGCAGTACCAACCGAGCTCTACCTGGTGCGCTACCAGTACGCCGGTGAGGCGGACGAGTGGCTCTACCTCGGCGACGGGCGCCACGGGCTGGACGTCAGCCCCGAGACGGCGCAGCGGCTGAGGTGGGCGATTGGCCGGCTGATGGAGGCCAAGGCCGAGTTTCGTTGAGCTAGCGCTAGCAGTACCTACGCTCCCTGCTGCCCTAGTTCGGGCAAGCGGGCTTCTACCAAGCGGAGGCGACGATCGAGGTCGCGGTAGTGACTGTCTTGGGTAGAGAAGACGCTCTCATGCATCGTGTCGCGCACGCCGGCTTCGATAATCATCTTGCGGTTGATTCGTGCGATGTCGTGCTGGATGCTCGCCTGCGTCGCTTTCATGTCGGTGAAGTCCTCCTCCAGCTTGGCACCGTGCTCTTCCACGGTGTGCTGCAGGTCAGCCTGCATCTTGGCGATGGTCTTCTGTGCATTGACGATGTGACCCTGCTTCTCGTTCAGCTCATCGTATTTAGCACGCAGATCGTCCTGGCCAGCTTTCAGATCGTCGTACTTAGCACGCAGGTCATCCTGCCCCGCCTGTAGTGTGTTGAGTCGCCCATCAATGTCTTCGAACCGCTTGTCGATCTGTTCGAAGCGTTTGTCTATCTGCTCGAACCGAGTGTCGATTCTGTCGAATTTCTCGGTTACGGTTGTTGTGAGTGCTGCAATTTGTTGCGATAGTTCTTCATTTGTCATACTTCAATTTAAACACAATGCGGGCGGGCAAACAATGTCGGGGCGCTTATTTCTGTTGCATTCAAAACTGGCGCTGAACTGGGCAAATGCAGGGGTTTGCTGTATGTGCGGCGCCCTTCTGTCGACATCCTTTGCGGGTGGATTATCTATGGCATCTCGCCCTGCTGCTCGACTTATTTGCGTACCACTTGCAATACTCTGACAACGCTGCTCACGTTTGCTCTTTTTGTTCATGTTTTGTTATACTATATCTATTCATGGCCAGCAAAGATGTACTGCCACTGTATCGTCGGCTGCTCAAGACCAAAGCAGCGTTGCTGGCCGTCTCCTTCACCTTGATCGGTATTCTGCTCATCATGCTCAACGCCTGGCTGGCGACGCTGAGCCTGGGCGACTGGAGCTGGCTGCATCATCTGCCGCTGGATGAGGTCGGTGGCCCACTGCTTGGGGCCGGCCTGGTCTCCACCATCCTGGACTACTCCTACCGACGCGACCAAGAGGACGTCGCCATCCAGCGCACCCAGCAGGCCATCATTGACCTGTCGCCGGCCAAGCTGTGGAACGTCCTGTGCGAGGGTCTTGCCCGCCACCCCGCAGAGATGGCTCGCCTGACCACGCCCGAGCGGCTCGACGACGCGGCGGCGGCCATCATGGCGCAGCGCCTGGGCGACGAGCAGTTCGCCCGCGAGATATATGCCGACATCCGTGACCAAGCGATCCGCGCTGCCGAGCGGTGGTATGACGTCGAGGCGCGCGTTCGGCTCTCTACTGCAGTAGAGAGGAGTACCGCAGGTACTCCTCTGCTCGACGTTACGGTGGAGTGGGAGTACACCACTGTGCCCAGTGGCAGTGAGCGCCGCTTCGCCTGCGTATCCGATCGGGCGGCGTACAACGCGCTGCGCGGCGACATCCCTGCTACCTCCACCTGGTTCATGGCACCACGCCCTGGCATGGATGCACGCAGCCAGGAGTCATACGAATTGCTCGAGCTAACCGTCGATGGCCGGCCGCAGCCGATCCGCCACACCGTCCGGGCGACTGGCCAGACCTACCGCGTCCAGCTGGACGACGCGGCGCAGAGCGGTGAGCCGGTGCGGATCCGGCAGATCTTCCGTACCAGCACGCCTGCCTGGGGTCACCGGCTGTTCTTCGAGTTGCCACAACCTGCGCGAAACATGTCACTGGCAGTGGACTACACCAACACATCCATCGCCGACATCCGTGTCAGCGACACCGTTGCTACGTTCCAGCCTTCCCAACTCGTCCGCACGCCCGAGGCAGCCGTTGGCAAGGTCATATCCCTCAACGCTCGTGGCTGGCTCCTGCCCAAGACCGGCTTCGCAGTAACCTGGACGCTCGAATCAGAGCTGCCCCACGACGCCCAGCATCGTGAGGCAGCCTGACGGATTGCAGTCACTCGCCGCCGCTCATCGGGCTCACCTCCCCACCGCTCGGTATGCGTCTCGACCTTGATGCTACTCATCAGTCTGTAGACCTTCAAGTAGCAGATGGCCAGGCTGAGAGATGTGGCTGTTGGTGACCTCCAGAAGGCGGTGGGCAGGAACCTGCGTGCCTACCGGCTGGAGAGAGGCCTGAGCCAAGAAGCCTTCGCAGACGTTCTTGGCGTCCACCGCACCTACATGGGCGGAGTGGAGCGTGGCGAGCGCAACCTCACCCTCAAGAGCCTAGAGAAGATGGCAGAGCAGATTGGGGTGGAGGTAAGGGTGCTGCTGGAGACTGAGAAGTAACGCCTGTTGAAGCAACGTTATGATTCTCTATCTCCTTCCGTACCATCAGTCTTAGGCGAAGGGGCTATCCAGGAGTCTCCCTTTGGTATTGGTCGTCTGGGAAGCATCGTCATTCCTGCTTCGGCCAGAATCCTTCGGAGATTTGCGTCTCTATTCTCCAAACAGAAGCTGACTAAGTCCTGCCAGGGTTTGGCGTTGAATGCAAGAGTAGCGTTGACGTCTAGATGCAGTCGATCGTCGTCAATATTGACCAGCTCGAGGCACGCATCCATGACACGGTCGATATGAACAATGAGCTCAGTCAATTGCGAGCTAAGAGTTGGGAGCGAAATCGTATCTTCATTCGGTGAAGGATGAAGATTGGCGGAATGAGCCTGATACTCAATCCGTTCCGGCATGACCAGGTTGTCATCAACATCTAACTTTTGCTTGACTCTGTTCAGTACCTTGCCGAACCCAAATGTGCGATGGCGGTCGTCTGCGTCCAAAGTGAGCCACTGTTCCATACGATCAATATCTATTGCCCACTCTCTGAGCAACACCTCGACTTCCATGAATACCCTAGCGCTGTCGTTCAAAGTCTGCTGATCGCCTGAGAGTATCGCATCTATTCCTCGTCCAGACTCACGAAGAGAACGCCGTAGCAGCACTGCCAGCGGCTCGCTTTGTGTGGTGTTACTGAGCGTGTCTAAGGCCTTACGCACTGCATCTAGACCAGGAAAAAGCATCGGAACCATGGTCACAAGCTCAAATGCATGTCGTGTGCGTTGCTGCTGAATCTGCCAAAGGTACTGAGCAGTCGGTGATTTATCTTCGTAGGCGCGCAGTATAGTAGAGTACAAGTCTTCAGATTCATCTTGCGTTTTGGTGAATGCTGGATCTGAACTATTTTTATCGTCTCTCATACTGTGCTGACGCGCTTTCTGGAGTTGGTCAACTTTTTATTGCTGATGTGCGTGCGTTCGTGCTGGGTTGTGCCCCAAAATGCAATTTTGATAATTCCGTGCAACGTGAGTTAGTGCGCTATTGGCCTAGATCTCCCGTATCGTCGCGGCGAAGGCTCCGTGAACCCGATAATGACAGCCACAGAGACAGTAGGCAATAAAATAGCGAAGTTAGAAAGTAGCTAGCCATTGCGCCACCCCGATATTTCAAGGTTAACAGAAACATGAGGATGATAGCTGACAATGATACGATAACAAACATACCCTTGGAGCCAATCGGTGTTTGTGTTGATAGCAGTAACGCAATTCCCCAAGCTGTTGTTGAGCCACATCTGAATACATTTATGTTGGTTCCAAGCAAAGAAAGGCTAACTGTCATCAGCAAGATTCCTGCGACAATAACGAATGGTTGATGGCTGTTGACCCACATCTGAGCCGACTGCGTCCATTTTGTTGATACGTTTAGGTACTTCAGTACGGCTGTGCATGCCGAGATTGTGGTATGGCCTGTAAGGCTGCCGACTATTCCAACAGTCCCGATAAATGATCCAGCGTTAGCATAAACGGTCTCAAAATTGATTCTTCTGAACGCACCGAAAGACGATAGGGCGGAAATAGGGTCTGGCATAGTGCACCTCGTTTACGTGCTTGACTCACCAAAATTATAGCGCATCAGTCGGAGAAACTGAGAGTATATTGGGCAGAAGTAACGCGGCACTACCCTTGAGGACGAAGGCATCACCGCCTTGCTCCTGGCCTATGACCTGCCACGCTTCTCGATTGGTCTCGACTTCGATGGCCGTAGTCCCTCCATCGACCTGACCGAGTCCATTCAAGCCGGTGCCGCGGCCGCCCAGCTGCCCGTCCACAGCCTGCGCGACACAAGCACACGCGCACCGTGCATCGTCAGATGCTGCACTACCGCGACGACGTCATGCGCCCACTCAAGATCGAGGTCTCCTACCGCCAGGCCCAGCAGATCGACGAAGACGACGTCACCACCATCAACGGCATCCGCACCTACCGTCTGGAGAAGCTGGCCTCACTCAAGATAGACGCCCTGGTCAACCGCACCAAGGCCCGCGACATCTTCGACACCAGCTTCCTGCTCCACCGCTACCCCGAGGCCATCAGCGACGACGACCTGACCCGCATCGACCAACTCATCGACCTCATCGGCCTCAACGACCTGGAAGTCATCATGCAGGACGACGACATCCTCAACAGCTTCGACCTCACCCACGTGGCCGTCAGCCTCGTCGAGAACGTGTTGAGGATGCGGCGGGAGCGAGAGCGATAGCAAGAACGAGCCTGATCCCGACAAGACGATGATGCAGTTCCGTGAATGCGTAGCCGATGAGCAACTTCAGCCTGAATAGCCGACAGTAGTCGGGACGTTTAAGAGGACTTGCGCTTTTCGAGCTGCTCCTCAATCGTCTTGATCTCCTCGCGGTACGCTTCGCGGGCCGCAGCTTGTTGCTCTTCTAGCCGCCGACTAGCATTAAGTACTTCTCTTTCCGCGCGTTCTGTCTCACGCTTGTATGTCTGCACACTTTCTTTGTGTCGCCGTGATCGACGAGTCCAGTGAACGATACCCAGGATTGGGAGCGGCTCCATGAGAAGCCCAGGAAGATACGGTAAGAATATGCCTGCCAACCCAAAGGCAACTGCTACGTAAATGTAGAATGCCAAGGGAATCCAGTGCGGTTTTCTGAGTGGCTTGTCGGGTCTCTGAATTGGTGGAACCTCTACTGGCATATCGTAGATTTCCTGCATGCGCTTACGAATCAGCTCAAGTCGTGTGATATGAAGGTTGATATAGTCACACAGTCTTGTGTGTGCCTCATCAACAATTCGCCACGCATCAAGCGTCGTAAGTTGCTTGTTTAAGAGCCTCAGAGACTCGTCGATCTTCTCTTCATTTATCTTGCCGTTCTCGATCCAGCTGCTAAGCTGATACTCCTGCAAGTCGAACGTGAGACACAGGTGATCGATCGCAACGAAGTACGGCTTGCTCACGCCCTGAATGGTAGACGACGCAATATCTGGATCCCTCCCAAGAGCGGTCAAGCATAGTTCGACAGCTTCATCGTATCTCCGCATTTTGATGTATGCCCAGGCGGCTGACAATACGACGACAGGGAAATAGGAGTCTGATGCGATGTCGAGGACACGACGATAATTGGTTAGCGCTTTTTCGTTCTCATCGAGAGTTAAATATGCGCCTCCTCGCACCATATTTACATCGATAGCATTCTCTTGATCAAGATCTAGAATGTACGCCTGATTAGCATACTCGAGAGCTAACTTTGTGTCGCCGTGAAGAATTTCGATGTACGCTGAAATTACATAGCTTCGGGGATTTCGTCCGTCGAAACTGCGTGCCTGCTGCGCGGCAGCGCGAGCGGCGTCATAGTCATCTGCGAAGTAGTACTTCCACGCTTCGTCAATCCAGTCAATTTCTTCGGACTCTGTTGCTGGTGTGAAGGCAAGAGTTGCATCGTAGTTTTGACGGGTTTCGTCATTGCAAAATATTTCAATAGCTGCCCTAGCTATTTTCAGTTTCTCTGCCGCTTCTCGCCCATTGCGGCCGCTCAATGAGGCGCGTTGCCGCCATTGACGTGCGACGTGAGTCGCTTTTCTGTGCAGTTCTTCTGTGCTCTCGTCTCGTCCTAGTCCAAGTTCTTGATAGAAGTTGATGGTTTGCTGACTCGACACGATGGCGGAATCCTCACGCTCTGTGCTTTAATACAATAAATAGGTTAACCAGCAGTAGATTGCGGGAGATCAAGGCAGTTTTGACATGCGATACGTTCCTACTGCCTCCACCACCGCCACTCCGGAGCCAAATTATCTTGTTGAAAACTATCGAATTCAAGATCCCGTAATTTTGGCAAGAGTGGGCGGAGGCGTTCTTCGAATTCAGACATTCTGTCACGATATGTTGAGATTTTACTGATGAAGTCTTTGTCGCGGATAGCACCACGTTCTATGGATCTTGCGAGGAATGCGAGAACGCTTTGCCCCTCGTCGAAACTTGTTGCATAGTTATCATGGTGCTCCCATTCGTAATCCTCATCAAACCAGGCGGCTGAGTACTTCGAGACACTATCAGCTAACTTGACTAGCCAATCGCTAAACAGGTAATCCATGTTCTTACAGATTCTGTCTCGAGCAAATTGCGACTCGATTCTAGATTCGAGTTTCGTTGTGACATTTTCTATAGCATCACGAAGTGATTCGTAGTCAAATGCTTTGGGGTTTCTAGAAGCGCAATTGGGGTCCACTTGCTCAAACGCTTCAGTCATCATCTCTGCATGAATAAGTGCCTCAAAATAATGAGGGGCTGCTAGACGATCCCCTATTTTCTGTTCTTCGACCGACATTGCAGAGTAGATGAATGCGTCGTTCAGCTCAGCGACGCACCGATGATACGCGTCGTCTGTCGTTGGACTCAGCGATTCATCTACGAGATGATCCCACCATTGCGAATCTGGTGTTACATTTGGATCATTCTCCCATAGATCTGATAGTTTTGACATTCTACATCACTCCCATTTTCTGTTACTTGCATTTGAGGACACTCTACGTCGCAGATAACTCTTATTAACGACGAAGGCGGTTATAGGTGATGCCTTACCGTTGTTGTCTACGCTCAAAAGTATGCCGACTTTAGTTTCTGTATCTAATTTTACTACAGTTCTTTTGTCAAGCAATACCCTTAAGCCATTTTGTTCCACTACGTCAAACTGCTTGAACTGCATGCATGTCGCCTCATTAGTAGACGCCGCTAGTCGACTGAGGTATGCGACAACATCGGTATCGCTAATTAGTCCACACTTACCTGCAATCTTAACTCCATGACGAGATATTATGTGGCTATAGAAACTCTCGTTTCCTTTTTTGTACGGACACATGGTAGTTCTCCACCAAGATATGTCGCTAGGTATATCATATCGACAGACGGCATTAATTTTCATCTCTCGATTATGTCGCATGTCGAGATACTGGCATTTGTTTTGCCATTGCTTGAAGGAAGGGGCTGCGAATGTTTGACCTATCTCACCTAGTCGTTTGAAGTGTTTCTGAAACGCTTGTTGATATGTCGGATCGATACTACAATTGTTGCCTGTTGCAGTATCTTCGTCATCGCTCTTAGGTGTGCCGTTTTGTGATAAAATTCTGTTCTCAATATCTTCGCTTTGGTCGCAGTATGAAAATATGTCTCTATATAGTACAGTACATAATGACTTTCTGCATTCTAGGGTTAATTCAAGTGCTCGACGGGCACTCGGATCTTCGATATGAGACAAGTTCTGTCTTGATTTTACGATGAGTCGATCGAGCCTTGTTAGTTTACCTCGAATTCCGTGAGATGAGCGAAGTTTTTCTCTGTAGTTTCGCAGTGCTTTGATAACTGCTTCGTAATTTGAGGTCATGATGATTGTCTGTTCTTCTCGACTTGAGGTGGCTCCGGGGGTATTGTTTTCACCTCGGTCAAAGCTGATTTAATTAGTCTTTGGCAGTTGATAACACCTTGGGTGGCGGATGTTAGCTGACCAGCCATCTTATTGACCTGCTTGTGGCTCCCCGCAGTCTGTCGAGTTTTTTGCTCGACGTCGACACATTCTTCTTCAATCATTTTCGTGAGGTGTAGCGCAGACAAGAGTGCTTTGCGCGCGGCTTTGCGGTGTCGTCGCCAGGCTCGTTTTGTTATCGTGGACATAGGTGTTATCCTGTTACTTGCTAGCGTCTTTGATGAAGTCTCCTGCAGCTTTCTGCAGGGCAGACATGGCCATGCTGCAGTTGGCGAGAGATTTGGCGGCGCTGCTAACTTGCTGGGCGGCAGTTGCGCCGCTCTTTGATGGCTTGGAAACCATGCTTAGCTTCTGTGCTTTTTTGCGTAGCGTTTCTGCCGTCGAGTTAGCGCCCTGTCCGAGTTTGCTAGCGTCATCTGCGATCTGTTGGACGGCTGTGATGACCTCGGCTAAGTTCTGCATAGTCTATTCCTCGGTGTGTTAACGATTTAGATTCGGGCAGCTTGTGTGGCGCTTTTTTCGGCTTGTTGGAGAGCGGTCTCTGCTTTTTTAAGACTGCTCGCGGCATCCGTCAGGGCTTTAAGCATGTTCTTGTCGTGGTTGTTACGGCCGCCTTTGAGTTCTGCCTGGACACGGCTGATGTTGTTTTGGTTGCTCTTCTTGAAAAGGTTGATCTGCTTTTGCTGGTTTTGGATGTCGCGTTTGATATCTTCGATGGTTGAAATTATCTCGGACAGTGCCATGATCGTAGAGCCTCCTCGCTCAGACTTTGCAGAATGGTTAATTCATTGCGGGGGTGACGGTGTACGGGATGACGCCTTGCGGCGCACTCATCACTGCGCTGTCCCAAACAAGGGCACGGTTGTCTTGTGGTGTCCAGGCCAGGAGTGGCTCTTTGAAGATGTCGCATGCCGATGCTGAATCGAGGTGCATGGCGACGCGGATATCGAAGGATACGTCTCCGTCGAAACCCATGACTTCCTTGAAGGAGTCGAGTTTTGTCCACCAGCCCAGAAGATGGATTCCTACGGTAGGGGCGGACTTGGCTAGCTCTTGCACGTCGTCGCTGTCGCTGCGCCAGCGCTCCAGGCCAAACCCGATGACGTAGATCGGCGGTGCGTCGGCGTCGTCGGCGCGGTCAGCGACCTGCTCGGCCAGCTCATCGACAAGGGCGTCGGCCTGGTGCTTGCCGACAACGCGGTAGGTACCGCCGGTCTTGGTGAGCTGCTGCTCGAAGGCGGCGCGCACAGAGTCACGAGCTGGCGAGTGCCAGTCGCCGATGAGGTCGAGCAGAATGAGCTCGGCAGCGGGCGTGCTGTGCAGGAGGGAGAGCGCGGTGTTGAGCAGGACGGCGTGGCCCGGGCCGGTGCCGAGCAGGGCCAGGTTGCGGCC
This sequence comes from uncultured Candidatus Saccharibacteria bacterium, assembly GCA_963524295.1. Taxonomy (GTDB): domain Bacteria; phylum Patescibacteriota; class Saccharimonadia; order Saccharimonadales; family Saccharimonadaceae; genus Saccharimonas. The sequence continues at coordinate 12,876 of CAURFZ010000003.1, forward strand.
GACGTCAGTCGTGAAGTCGACCGTGAGTGGTGCGGTACCGACGCTGATGCGTCTGCCGAGCATCGCCTGGCCGGCGTGGAGCGACGGTAGGACGCGTGCGTCGTCGTGCAGGCTGAGGCGGCGCTCGCCCTCGAAGACCTCTGGTGGGGTGACGGTGTCTCGGGCTTGCTGCCACCAGGCGGTGCGCAGCTTGGCCAGGATGGCGTCGTCGGCGTAGGCGATGGTGGTCTTGCGGTTGGAGGACAGCTCGCCGTAGTCGAGGTTGACGATGGCCTCTCTGGAGCGTAGGTGGCTTGCGGCGTCGTTCTTGAACCCCAGCGTGGCGTGGGACTCCGCCAAGGAGTTCTTCAGAGCGATGCGCACCGGCACCTGGCCGAAGAGCCCTTCGCCTGCGGTACCACCCAGGAGGTAGCCGCTGCTGATCGTCTGGGAGGCCAGGATGAAGTGGATGCCGCAGGCGCGGAAGAGCCGGGCACCCTTAACCAGCAAGTCGACCGCGCTCTCGGCGGTGTCGTCGTCCTCGCCGAAGAGCATCTGGAACTCGTCGATGACCACCACGATGCGGGGCATGACAGCCTCAGCATTCGCCAGGCAGTACTGGCGGATGTTCTGCACGCCGGCGGCTTTGAAAGTGGCCATGCGCTGGCGGTAGATGGCGAAGAGGTGGCGCAGGACGTTGACGCCGTACTCCCGATCGGCGTCCAGCCCCAGCACGCGGGCGTGCGGTAGGAATGAGCCGGTGTGCGGGTCTGGGGCGAAGGCCTGGAGGGTGACGCCTTCCTTGAAGTCGAGCATGTAGAACTCGACCTCGCTGGGGGAGTAGCGCTGGCACA
>CAURFZ010000004.1:0-2853 GCA_963524295.1 uncultured Candidatus Saccharibacteria bacterium
AGTTGCGGGCGAGGCAGTGAAATGGAGGGTGTATACACTGGCAAGGGCTGATTGGCAGCAACTGGATTGGGCGAAGTAACAACTATCTTATTTCTCTTACTGAAGATTTGTGGCATTTCATGTCTTTTGTAACATTCTTCAGTCTTTCTCGCGTGCTTTATAAATCATCTCATACGACTTACTTATGGAGATCTGTATATCACTACCTCTTGTTTAGCTATACCTCTTTACCAGACCAATGAGAGTAAACCAAAAGTAGTGCTCTTGCTGTAGAATCATGTAAGGAAGCGGCATAAGATTGTCTAAGAAGCACAGTGTCGGGAGTTACCAGCTGAATTTATACAGACCCCTCTACTCCCTTTCCTAGATAACGAGCTTCTTTCTCTTTTTCTTGCTCCTCTCTGTAGGCAACCTTCAATTCAGTAATTGAAGCTGGGGTAGTAGACATAGGCTTGATAATAATATGAGCTCGCAAGTGGCTGTACTTGCCTTTTCTCGAATTAGCACCACCCCCGAGTGCTGCATTACCCAGTTTCTTCAACATTTCTATCGGCCTTTTGAATAGATTTACACGTTCACGTCTTGGAGCTGAAGGCTCATGATTTTTCCCGACACATCAGGGGATTGCGGTTCATTTGTGAATTGTAGTCTTTCGCTCATAATGGTTGCTATTATAAAATAGTCAACTAGTCTATGCAATATGCATGTGGGTAATTCGCTTTATTCCTTCGGAAGCTACTCAAAGGTGCTCCCTCAACACACCTTGGTCAATCCACGCATTGATGACAAGTAAACACACCGTCTCTCGCGACAATACAAGGATGAGCTCGATTAGTCCAATATTGAGTAGTAGTTCGGAATAAGTTATTGACGTTCGTTTCTAGGCATCAACAATCTGCAGCAACCGCCGAAAAACAAAAGTTTTGTTGCGCTGCCGGTGCGGTGCTGCATCGACAATGAGGCCAGCCTGACAAAACTTATCGACCAGCGCGGAAGCCAACTGTTTGCTCGGCAATTCTGCCTGGTTGAGGATACTTGCCCGCGTAAAGATTGGCGTCATGAACAAAGCATCCAAAAATGATGGCGCATACCGACTTTGAAAGCTAGGCAGCGTCGCATGGATCTCACGATAGAGTGCATCGATTTCATCAACTCGCCGCTTCGTAATGAGCGCTTGTGTACGAACAGCTCGCAAAAATAGCGCTATCCATGTATGCCAGTCTCCTCGACTCACACCGCCAAGTGCTTCATAGTAGTCTCGACGATGCTGCTCAAGAAACTCAGAGAGATAGAGATTTGGATAAGAGGTTAGTCCCTTCTCATACAAATACAGTGGAATCATGATACGCCCAACTCGGCCATTACCATCAGCAAACGGATGGATTGCTTCAAACTGGTAGTGTGCGACGGCAGCTTGAATGAGCCGATCGGGCTGACTGTCATCATGCAGATATTTCATGAGATCAGAAAATAGCTCAGGAATCTTGTGCGGCTCTGGTGGTATAAACCGAGCTTCATCAATCGTGGCACCTGGCGGCCCAATATGCACCTGATGACGTCGGAATTCTCCTGGTGAGCGATGCATACCCCGTGACGAGTCTAGCAAGATACGATGCAGTTCTTTGATCACTACCTCGGCAAGTGGTCGCTTCTCTAAAAGCTCCTGGCCATGTGCGATCGCCCGTCGGTAGTTGGCAATCTCACGATAATCTCCGTGTAAGCGAGTTGTTTCCCCTCGCACATCGGCCGCATCGAGCTCCAATACGTCAGTTAGTGTGGCCTGCGTCCCCTCAATGCTCGAACTGCGCACTGCTTCTTGCGTTTCGAACGATCGCCTAACAAGACGCGGATTCGGCAGGTGAATAACAGCTTCGTCGTAGCGGGCAATGGCCTCATGTGCTTGCACCAGGATAGGAAGCAATGGCGCTAAATCAAGAGTAGGTGGAAGCGGTAATGGTGTGAATGGCCGATTCGACATAAATGGATGATCTTCTCGCTATTACGTTGTAATCTAGGTTAGTTTTAGTATACTCCTTAGTCAAGAGTTTTACAATATTCTTGACTAAACCAAATGTAAGGATAGGAAACTTACCTAAGAGAGGCCGTTAGTCATGTTTCACGCAAATTTCTTGACTATCGATTCAAGCACCAAGAGATTAAAAATCCATAAGAAGGTCGCGTTGTTTCTCCGATCCCCCATCAATGATGCCTATTGCGGGCCAGGTCGAGGATCTGCTACTTCTTCGCCGCGCTGATCGGCGGCAGGCCATGTTGCGGATACTACGGACCGTCGCGGTTTCGCTCGCTTCTGCCACAGACGCTACGCTAGCCGTGCTCGGCTTTGGAGCTACCTCACCCGCCATGAGACGCTTGCGGAAGGCGAGCAGGGGTAGCCAGTTGTTTGTGTCGAGCTTGCTGAAGCGCACCTGGGACAAGAAACTATACTCTATATACAAAACAAGCCTTAGCTCGCTTAACACTCTTAGAGCTATCCAAACTCACCTAATAAACAATACGCTGGTGTATACGCCATGAAACGTATACCGTAATGAGATATCGTAGCCATAAGATAAGCTCTGCTGTTCTTCCTGGCACCTCACAGCCTGGCCTTCCTCCTCACCCCGCTTCTCAGCTTAAGCTACATCCCCTTACATCGTACTTATTAGCGTCTCTATCTCTTGCTTTCTAGCACCCTATCCATCCTTACAATACCCTTATTTTAACCGTTTTCTTCCTTCAAACCAGGCGAATTTCGAAATTCGCCTGGTTTACCCTGTTTTTTCCCTGTTAGCGTGGGTTCTTTTTCTCTTCTTTTATATATTTATATATAATAGGAGAGAAATCGATATGGAT